>NZ_JADEXS020000001.1:4970000-5270000 GCF_015207005.2 Desmonostoc muscorum LEGE 12446 | reverse complement strand
ATCGGGTTATTTAAATCTTTCCTATTTTCAGGCTAGACGTGACTTACATCAAAGTCTCCCCTCCCGAAGAGCGGGGAGGGGCTGGGGGTGGGGTGTTAGGGGACTTTTGCAAGAGACTTCATGAGTTGCACTCACAAGGAAAGAATGAAAATATCTCTTTCCCAGTCCCCAATCCCCAGTCCCCAGTCCCTATTTTTAAGGCAGGTCTAATGATTTCAATCAGCCTGAAACTAATTGTTTTTGTGAATCCACAACCTGAGACATTTGACAGTGCTTAAGACTTAGATAGTCGTCAATAACTTGGATGAGTAATCCTTACAAGGCAATGAAAGGGGAAATTTTCAAAGAAAAATTGTTAACCCTCAAAGGTGAATAAAGTATGCGGAAAGTGTTGTCTCTGGGCGAATTTTCCTGCCCTCAAACAGCACTAACTCGATTATTGACAACTGAAATTCCTGCAAAAATCGATTCAATCAGGTAAAAGTTATGACTAATATCATTGGAACCAACGGTAACGATACCCTACTGGGTACTAACAGCGCGAATAAGATTAATGGTTTAACGGGGAACGATACCATCACAGCCAAACAGGGTAACGACAGCTTAACTGGCGGTGGTGGCAAGGACATATTTGTTTACAACCGAGGTGACGGCACAGATACCATCACTGATTTTGGTGGAGTAGGTAAAGGCACAAAGCCAACAGCAGCAGTCACTACCGAAGTCGATACCATCAAATTCCTTGGGGAAGGCTTGACTGCCCGAAATCTGCTACTCACCCAGAATGGCACAAGTTTGGAAATCACTTTTGAAGGGGTGGCTGATACAAAAGTCATCCTGGAAAACTTTGCCCTGGAAAACCTCGATAACCTCACCAAATCCACTGGAGCCACTGTAGACTCGGGCAATATTCTGTTTGATGGGCAAACTAGCATCACCGACAGATTTGATGTCTTCGATGCCAACTCCACCCAAAGCACTATCTTTAGAAAAAATACAGTCACCTTCCTCAATGACCTATCGAATAATATTAGCGGCTTTGACAACTCAGATGATGTGATTAATGGTCAGGGGGGTGATGACATTATTGACGGCAAAAGTGGTAACGACTTGCTGCGGGGTGGTGCGGGCAATGATACTCTCATTGGTAGTGCGGGCAATAATCTACTCTCTGGGGACGATGGGAATGATTCTCTGACAGCCTCTGGCTATGGCTATTGGTACTCCAGCAGCGGAATAAGCTACGACGATTTCTCCTTAGGCAATAATACCCTCAACGGTGGTGCAGGTGATGATACCTTGAGTGCTAGCGCTTCAAAAGGTAATAACCTTTTAGATGGGGGGAATGGCAATGATCGTCTAGATATCTCTGGCTCTGATTCGGCATTCGAGGGCTACGACTCCTACTCCACATATAACTCTTACTCATCTGGCAATAACACTCTCAACGGTGGTGCTGGCGATGATACCTTGAAGGCTAGCGGATCAGCAGGTAATAACCTCCTCTTTGGAGGCGATGGCAATGATTATCTAGACATCTCTGGCTTTTTTGACAGAGCTTATTTCGACTACTACAGTGACTCTACCTCATATGGCGATAACCTCTTAGATGGAGGCGATGGCAATGATACTCTGAGTGCCTCTGGCGCGTTGGGTGATAATACCCTCAACGGTGGAAATGGCGATGATATCCTCTATGGAGGTGGTCCTGGCAATGGTTACATTGTAGGATATGGTGATAGTAATAACATGGTAGATGGGGGTGACGGTGACGATTTGCTGTACTTCGATTTTGCCTATGTGGGAGCGGGGATCACTTCGAGTTTTAATGGCACTACTAACATTATAGAAATCACGACAGATACGCCTCGGCTTACCTACAAGAATATCGAACGATTGAATATCTCAGGTACAGGCTACAATGACAACATTGTGGGGACTGATGGCAACGATACACTCTCTGGGGGCAGTAGTGGTAATGATACGATAGACGGGGGTAAGGGTGAAGATTTTTTGACCGTCGATTTCGCCAGATCCTACGGTACCACAGGAATTACTTCGACTTTTAATGCCACTACTAATATTGGCTCAATTACCAATGGCACGAGACTAATTAGCTACAAAAATATCGAACGATTAAATATCATAGGGACAAAGTACGATGATTTGATTCTCGGCAGCAATGGCAACGATACGCTCTCCATTGGAAATGGTGGCAACGATACAATAGATGGCGGTACTGGTAACGATTTGTTGACCGTTGATATCAGTCCCTTTAATACCACGGAAATTACTTCGACTTTCAATGCTACTACTAACATTGGCTCAATTGCAGTGGGGACGAGACTGGTTAGCTACAAAAATATCGAAGGATTAAATATCACAGGGACAAACTACGATGATTTGATTGTCGGAACCAATGGCAATGATACGCTCTCCACTGGAAATGCTGGCAATGATACAATAGATGGCGGTATCGGTGACGATTTGTTGACCGTCGTCGATTACACTATCAGTTCCAATGGTATCACGGGAATAACTTCGACTTTCAATGCTACTACTAAGATTGGCTCAATTACCAGTGGCACGAGACTGATTAGCTATAAAAATATCGAACAATTAAATATCTCAGGTACATACTACAATGATTCCATTGTGGGGAGCAATGGTAATGATACCCTCAGTGGAGCAAGTGGTACTGATACCCTCAGAGGTGGTAATGGCAATGATAACCTCTATGGTGGTGATGGTAACGATCGCCTTTATGGAGGAGGTGGTACTGATACCTTTGCTTTCAATAGTTTCAATGAAGGTATAGATACTATTTATAACTTCAACCCAACTAATGAACTGATTCGGGTGTCGCCTGGCTACTATAATTTTGGTGGTGGCTTATCAGTGGGTGTACTTTCAGCTAGTCAGTTTACCATTGGAGCATCTGCAACCACGAGCGCTCAAAGATTCATTTATAACTCGACTACAGGTGCATTGTTCTTTGACCAAGATGGCAGTGCAAGTGGCTTCAATCAGGTACAATTTGCTTTACTTACTGCTGGATTGTCATTAACCAACAACAATTTTGTGGTTGGTTACAACTATTAGAGTCCCATCACTGGACGGCAGAGGACAAGAATAAATTTTGAGAATGCGAGGTGTTGAAAATGACATCTCGCATTTAATTGTTTAATACAGTCAGTTCTACAAACCAAGGCTGACGCATTCCCAAGATACCTGAAAAATGCTGATGATTTTGAATGAGCGATCGCGGCAACTATTCTTTGCTAAATCTCATCATGTCTGCATTTGTGATTTTAGTCACGTCTACCCTTTTTCATTTGATTAGAGTATATTGCTACATACTCACTCGGCGGCAATCCTAGTGTAGGCGT
Organism: Desmonostoc muscorum LEGE 12446; assembly: GCF_015207005.2. Lineage (GTDB taxonomy): Bacteria > Cyanobacteriota > Cyanobacteriia > Cyanobacteriales > Nostocaceae > Nostoc > Nostoc muscorum. Next base: position 5,266,611 of record NZ_JADEXS020000001.1, on the reverse strand, counting down.
TGCTCAATCCAAGCATGGCTGCGATCGCCAAAGACATATGTATCTTTTTACCGCTCTTTCGGGCATCTCAGAAGTTTCCATAGTTAGAAGTCTCTCTTCGACAAGCTCTGCAAACGCTTCGTACTTCGGTGTAGCTGCTGCATTCTGCAAGTCATTAACTATGAATTATCAAAATGTCAATACTACACAAAGAAAAGTACTGATATATACACACGATTGTCAACTAATGTAAAGAATATGCAAAGATATGTCTTTACGGATAGACATGCAAGTAAATATTCGGTATTTACTTATTATGGTGTTATTTAAATGTTGTTCCCTATTTTTTTAGTTACAACCCCACGGGCAATAGCCTATAGCCAGGGTATGAAAATGCCTTTTACTATCCCCTGTAAATTGTTCTCTATTTTCAAGATAGTAGGACTGAGGCATAGACAAAAAACTAAATATGAAGTGTGAATTTGGGGCATTTAAGCTTGATTTTTCAACGCTTTTTCAGCCATGCCTGGGTTTGTTAACTCCTGGGTCAGTGGCCAAACGTGATTGAAAAAACCTGAAACTCTGTGTTTCCCCTAGTACACACCCTCAAAAATATGTAGAGTGCCTAAGGCTTAAATAGTCCTAGATAATTAAGTGCTACGTAGACACTGGTCAACAGGGCGAATGTTTGGCAAAAATTGCTAACCCTCAAGGGTGAGATAAAAGCGTGTCAAAAGGTTTAACTTTCGGCGAGTTCTGTGTGCCCTAAAACATCACTAATAGCAAGTTAAGAATTTAACTGGTCGCAACGATAGCCCAGCTAAGCCGAGTCTTCTCCCAAGGCGAAACACGACCCATAGCTTGCTTAATAGTAGGGGGTACGACCGTCGGAGTCAGCCACCATATTAAAGTCTGGTGGCTGTTGGTACACCACGCTCCTGTCCCTGAGTACTGGGGACTAAGGATTAGGGACTGGAAATTAAGGAAGAGTTTTCCTAATGTCCAATTGATTTTACTTACGCTACTGAAAAATTGATTAAGGAAGGTAAAAGTTATGGCAAATATCATTGGAAGCAACGATGACGATACCCTGCTTGGCACTAACAGCGCAGATACAATTAACGGTAAAATAGGCGACGACAGTCTGACTGGTGGCGGCGGTAAGGATATATTTGTTTACAATTTGGGCGACGGTACTGATAAAATCACTGATTTTGGTGGAGTAGGTAAAGGCACAAATCCCACAGCAGCAGTCATTGCAGAAGTCGATACCATCCAATTCGTTGGGGAAGGCTTGACTGCCCAAAATTTGTTGCTCACCCAGAATATTAATAATCTGGAAATCACCTTTGAAGGGGTGCCCAGTGCCAAAGTCATCCTGGAAAACTTCAAATTAGAAGACTTGGATAACCTGAAAGCTTTTGGTACAAGGCCAGCCATTGGCAATATCTTGTTTGATGGACAGACTAGTATTATTGACAGTTTTAATGTCCTGAATGCCAACTCTACTGATACCAGCATTGGCACCAAAAACACGGTGACTTTCCTTAATGACCTTGCTAACAACATTACGGGTTTAGACGACTCAAATGATGTCGTGAATGCTCAGGGGGGTAATGACAAAATCGACGGCTTAAGTGGTGACGACTTGCTGCGTGGTGGTACAGGCAATGATACTCTTATTGGTGGTGTAGGGAATGATACCCTCGTTGGTGGTACTGGCAATGACTCCCTCGTGGGTGGTACGGGCAACGATCTGCTGCAAGGTGATGCAGGAAATGATACTCTTGTTGCTGGTGGGGGCAATGACACCCTTAATGGTGGTAGTGGTAGCGATCGCTTGAATATTGACTCTTCAGGTGGCAATCATCTGCTCAATGGTGGCGATGGCAATGATACTCTCTCCGTTGTAGGCGACTACTACGACCCTGCGGTGTCTGGTAATAACACCCTCAAAGGTGGCGCTGGTGACGATTTTTTGAATGCTGACTATTCAACAGGTGATAACCTCCTCGATGGTGGCGATGGCAATGATTTTCTCTCTGTTTCAGCTAGCTACTACGACCCTCTAGTGTTTGGTAATAACACCCTCAAAGGTGGTGCTGGTGACGATACTTTACGTGCCTTCTATTCAGGCGGTGATAACCTCCTCTATGGTGGCAATGGCAATGATGATCTCTCCGTCAACCTTGCTAGTGGTAATAATACCCTCAAGGGAGGCGCTGGTAACGATACTTTGCGTGCTGACATTTCAACAGGCGATAACCTCCTCGATGGAAGCTATGGCAATGATTATCTCACTGCATCTGACTTCGAGGGCTACAGGTTTGATAACACCTCTGGCAAAAACACCCTCAACGGCGGCTCTGGTGACGATACCTTGAATGTTAACTATTCAAGAGGCGCTAACCTATTGGATGGAGGTGATGGCAATGATTTTCTCTCTGGTTCTAGCTACGGCTACGGCTTCGGAGGATCGTATTACAGCACCACTGGCAATAATACCCTCAACGGTGGCACTGGTAATGATACCTTGAATGTTGACTATTCAGCAGGTAATAACCTACTCGATGGTGGCGATAGCAATGATTATCTGACCGCTTCTGGCTACTCTTATGACGAATATTACCAAGTCTATCGTCGGGCGTCTGGTAATAACACCCTCAATGGTGGCGCTGGTGCTGATACCTTGAATATTGACTTTTCAAAAGGTAATAACACACTCAATGGTGGCGATGGCAATGATTATCTGTCTGCCTCTGGGGCATTAGGTAATAATATTCTTAATGGTGGCAATGGAAATGACACCATTTATGGAGGAGATGGCAATGATATCCTCACAGGTGGTAATGGTAATGATGCTCTTTATGGCAAAGATGGTACTGATACCTTTGCTTTCAGTAGTTTCAATGAAAAACTTGATACTATTTATGACTTCACTGCTAGTGAACTGATTCAGGTATCGGCTGCTGGTTTTGGTGGCGGCTTATCAACAGGTGTACTACAAGCTAGTCAGTTTGCTATTGGAACATCTGCAACCACCAGTACTGAGAGATTTATCTATGACTCAACTACGGGTGCATTGTTCTTTGACCAAGATGGCAGTGCAGAGTCATTTACTAAGGTACAATTTGCACAACTGTCTGCTGGATTATCACTAACAAACAACAATTTTGTGGTTGTTTAAGCGTAATTAGAGTTCCATCACTTAGCAGCACAGGACAAGAATAAATTTTGAGAATCCGAGGTGTTTCCAATAGCGCCTCGGATTTTATTGACTTTCCTCAACGACCTCAACAACAATGTTAGTGGCTTTGACAATTCAAATGATGTCATCAATGGTCAGGGAGGTGATGACATTCTTCAAGGCTTCAGTGGCAATGACATTTTGAGGGGTGGTGCAGGCAATAATACCCTTAATGGTGGTGTTGGCGATGATACTCTCAATGGTGGCACTGGCAATAACACCCTCAATGGTGGGAGTGGCAATGATTCGTTGAATTTATACTCCCTATCTACCTTTGTGACTCAAACAGTAGATGGCTCAACAGGTAACGACACCTTGTCTGTCAGTTATGCCAGTGCTACCACGGGAATTACTTCGACTTTCAATCCTACTACTAACATTGGAGAAATTTCTACGACTCTGGGCACAACAGTACTTAGCTACGAAAATATTGAACAATTAAATATCACAGGTACATCCTACGATGATTATCTTGTGGGAACCAATGGTAATGATACGCTCCGCTCAAGCAATGGTAACGATACAATAGATGGCGGCGCTGGTCAAGATTTCATTAGCGGTTCAGGCGATAGCCTGCTTTTTGGGGGCGATGGTAATGATTCTCTGATAGCTTCTTATATCTATGGCGATAGCACCCTCAACGGTGGTGTTGGTAACGATTCTTTGAATGTTGGCTCTTCCTCAGGCAATAATCTATTAGATGGGGGCGATGGTAACGATACATTGAATGTTGGCTCTTCCTCAGGCAATAATCTATTAGATGGGGGCGATGGTAATGATTCCCTGATAGCCTCTGGCGCCTCAGGTAATAACACCCTCAAAGGTGGCAATGGTGATGATACCCTCAGAGGTGGCTATGTCGATGCTATCCTCATTGGTGGCAAGGGTAATGATAGGCTCTTTGGGGAAGGTGGTACTGATACCTTTGTTTTCAGTAGTTTCGATGAAGGTCTTGATCTGATACGTGACTTCAGTACTGGTGAACTAATTCAGGTATCGGCTGCTGGTTTTGGTGGCGGTTTATCAGCAGGTGTCCTAGAAGGTAGTCAGTTTACGCTTGGAGAATCTGCAACCACTAGCACTCAGCGATTTATTTATAACTCCACTACAGGTGCATTGTTCTTTGACCAGGATGGTAGTGCAGGGGCATTTACTCAGGTACAATTTGCCGGATTATCTGCTGGGTTGTCAATAACGAACAACAATTTTGTGGTTGTTTAATCGTTATTAGAGCTCCATCACTTAGCCGCAGAGACAAGAATAAATTTTGAAAATGCGGGGTGTTGAAAATAGCACCTCGCATTTGATTGCTTAGTACAGTTAACTTAACAAAGCAAGGCTTACGCATTCTCAGGATATGGTAGTATGCTCTCTGTGCAAGTGAAAAATGCTGATGATGTTGGCTAAGCGATCGCCTGCTTGTTATTGCCCTCGTAACATCACTTCTGCTGGGGATATAGCAAATAATTTGTTCAGAATATCAAATATATACAAATCTCAGTAGTCAACATATACATCTGTCAGCAAATATGAAGAGTATGCAAAGATTTTGCTGAAAAGATAGACATCTAAGTAAATATTCGGTAATTATTTATTGTCAGGATATTTAGATGTTTCCTATTTTTCAGCTAGAAAGTTGGGGCGATGCCGAAGGCGGCAAGCTACGCCCACAACCAGTGCATAAAAATTCATTCTTTTATGCCAAATCAGCTGTTCCCTATTTTCGCTAGTAAGACTTATGCATTGACAAACCAACTCAATTTTGTATAGAGCTTAAGACTTAGATAGTACTCAATACTGGGATCAGTAATCCTTGGAAGCTGTTTAACAGAGTGAATCTTGGGCAAAAGTTGATCACTCTCAAAGGCAAATCAAATCTGCCGAAAGCTTCAACTTTTGGCAAATCATTTGTATCCCCAAACAGCACTAACTCGATTATTGACAACTGAAGTTACTCCAAAAATCGATTCAATCAGGAAAAAGTTATGGCAAATATCATTGGAACCACAGGTAACGATACCCTACAGGGCAGTACTTACCATTACTATGACACCCTAACTGGTGGCGGTGGCAAAGATATATTTATTTACAATCAAGCTTATGGCGTAGATATAATCACTGATTTCGGTGGAGTCGGTAAAAACGCAAATCCCTCAGCACCAGTTATGGCCGAAGTCGATACTATCAAATTCGTTGGGGAAGGCTTGACTGCGCGAAATCTGGTACTCACCCAGAATGGCACAAACTTAGAAATCACCTTTGGAAGGATAAATACTCAAGTCATCCTGAAAAACTTTGCCTTGGAAAATCTAGATAACCTCAGCAAATCTACTGGAGCGAGTGTAGACTCAGGCAATATTATATTTGATGGGCAAACTACCATCACAGACAGCTTTGATGTTTTCAATGCCAATTCAACCCAAAGCACTATCTTTAACAAAAACACAGTTACCTTCCTCAATGACCTGAATAATAATGTCAACGGCTTTGACGACTCAGATGATGTGATCAATGGTCAGGGGGGTAATGACATCATCGACGGCAAGAGTGGTAACGACTTGCTGCGGGGTGGTGCGGGCAATGATACTCTCATTGGTGGTGCAGGCAACGATACTCTCGGTGGTAGGGGTACGGGCTATGATTTCGGGGATAACCTCTGGGATGGGGGCGATGGCGATGATTCTCTCTCCATCTATGGCTCCATCTATGGCTTATATGGCAAAAACACCCTCAACGGTGGCGCTGGTGACGATACCTTGTTTGCTGAAAATTCAACAGGAGGAGATCAGCTGCTTGATGGCGGCGATGGCAATGATTCTCTCTCCATTACTATCGACGGACCTTTCAGCCCCGGAGATCCCTCGTCTGACAAAAACACCCTCAACGGTGGTGCTGGTGATGATTACTTGAGTACTACTGGTTTATCAAGCGATAACCTGCTGTCTGGTGGGGATGGCGATGATACCCTCACAGGTGGCAATGGTAAGGATATCCTTATAGGTGGCGGTGGTCACGACAAATTTGTTTACAAAGGCTTACCCAACTACGGCAATACGATCGCCGATTTTGGTGGAGTAGGTAAAGGAACAAACCCCACAGCAGCAGTTATTGCCGAAGTGGATACTCTGATATTCCAAGGTGGTGGGTTAACTGCCAAAAATTTGCTCCTCACGCAGAATGGCACAAGTTTGTCAATCAGCTTTCAAGGGTATTATCGGGGTAACAGACTCATCCTGGAAAACTTTGCGCTGGAAAACCTAGATAACCTGAGCAAACCCACTGGAGCCACTGTAGACTTGGGCAATATTATATTTGATGGGGAAACTAGCATCACCGACAGCTTTGATGTCTTCAATGCCAACTCCACTCAAAACACTGTTTTTAGAAAAAACACAGTCACCTTCCTCAACGACCTAGACAACAATGTTAGTGGCTTTGACAATTCAAATGATGTCATCAATGGTCAGGGAGGTGATGACATTATTAATGGCTTAAGTGGCAATGATATATTGAGGGGTGGTGCGGGCAATAATCTGCTTAATGGAGGCGATGGCAATGATACTCTCTTCGCCTCTGGCAACAAGTTCTACAACGACTACTACCGAGAAGGCTACGATGATCGTTCTTTAGGCAATAATACTCTCAACGGTGGTGCAGGTGCTGATACCTTGAGTGCTAGCGGTTCATTAGGCGATAACCTCTTAGATGGAGGAGATGGCAATGATTCTCTCTCCATCTCTGGCAGCGAGGACAACGATGGCTATAACGGAAACCGCGACAATGATCGTTCTTTAGGCAATAATACCCTCAACGGTGGTGCAGGTGCTGATACCTTGAGTGCTAGCGGTTCATTAGGCGATAACCTCTTGGATGGGGGCGATGGCAATGATTCTCTCTCCATCTCTGGGAGGGGATATGGTGCCGACTACAGATCCTATAACAATATCTCAGATGGTGATAACACCCTCAATGGTGGTGCAGGTGATGATACCTTGAATGCTAGTGGCTCTGAGGGTGATAACCTCTTGGATGGGGGCCATGGCAATGATTCTCTGAGTGCCTCTGGCTATTTTGGTGGAGGTGGCGACCAGTACACCAGCATTTTGTCCTGGGGGAATAACACCCTCAATGGTGGTGCAGGTGATGATACCTTAAATGCTAGTGGTTCAAGAGGTGATAACCTGCTTTTTGGAGGCGATGGCAATGATTCTCTCTCCATCTCTGGGAGTATAACTCGTTACAATTACGGTTCGAGTGAGGATATCTCCTCCGGGAATAACACCCTCAATGGTGGTGCAGGTGATGATACCTTGAGTGCTAGTGGTTCAAGAGGTGATAACCTGCTTTTTGGAGGCGATGGCAATGATTCTCTCTCCATCTCTGGCTATTTTGTTGATTTAAGTGGCGACTCCTACTCCAACTCTATCTCCAAAGGTAATAACCTCCTAGATGGAGGCGATGGCAATGATACTCTGAGTGCCTCTGGCGCCACTGGTAATAATACCCTCAACGGTGGTAATGGCGATGATATCCTCACAGGTGGCAACGGTAATGATAGCCTCACAGGTGGCGGTGGTGCTGATACATTTGTTTTCGATAGTTTCAATCAAGGGCTTGATACTATTTATGACTTCAGCGCTACTGATGAAGTGATTCAGGTGTCGGCTACTGGTTTTGCTGGCGGATTATCAGCAGGTGTACTTTCAACAAGTCAGTTTACCATCGGAACATCTGCAAGCACTAGTACCGAGCGATTTATTTATAACTCCACTACAGGTGCATTGTTCTTTGACCAAGATGGCAATGCAGGCGCTTTTACTCAGGTACAATTTGCTGTCTTTACTGCTGGTTTGTCATTAACCAACAACAATTTTGTGGTTGTTTAAGGCTAATTAGAGTTCCATCACACAGCAGTAAGCAAGATCATAAAGCTTAAAAATGCGAGGTGTTTCCAATAGCCCCTCGCATTTTATTGCTTAGTACAGTGAATTTAATAAACCCAGGCGATCGCATTTGAGCCGATATGGTAGTATGCTCTCGGTGGAAGTGAAAAATGCCGATGATGTTGGGTAAGCGATCGCCTGCTTGTTTTTGCCCTCGTAACATCACTTCTGCTGGGGATATAGCAAATAATTTGACTATCAAAATATAAAGAATACACAAAGTTCAGTACTCATAGATACATTTAAGCGCAAATAATATGAAGAGTATGCAAAGATATTTCTGAAAAGATGGACATCTCAGTAAATATTGGGTATCTAGTTATTATCATGTTATTTCAATGTTTCCTATTTTCCAGGTAGATATTCAACGGCGATGCCGAAGGCGGCAAGCTACGCTGACAACCAGTGCATAGATACACCACTTCCCGGTGTTATGAGGTACGTTCTCAGTCCTGAAAGGATACAGGAGATAGCGGGCAGTGGGGAAAAAACTGTACTTCATAACAGCAGGAAGCGCTGTATCCCTTATTTTGCGCCATGTCAAGTGTTCTCTACTTTCGCTAGTAAGACTTATGCATTGACAAACCAACTAAATTTTGTACAGTGCTTAAGACTTAGATATAGCGGTGTGCAGTTGAGTGAGATAGAAAAGCTGAAATGATTTGTGCCCTCAAATAGCACTAACTCGATTATTGACAACTGAAGTTACTCCAAAAATCAATTCAATCAGGTAAAAGTTATGGCGATTATCATTGGAACCAGCGGTAACGATACCCTAGAGGGCGTTTCTGATTTCTACGATTACTACGACACCCTAACTGGTGGCGGTGGTAACGATATATTTCTTGACAACGAGGACTCAGGCTACATTAATACGATCACCGATTTCGGTGGAATAGGTAAAGGAACAAACCCCACAGCAGCAGTCATTGCCGAAGTGGACACTCTGGTATTCCAAGGTGCTGGGTTAACTGCCGAAAATTTGCTCCTTACCCAGAATGGCAACAATCTGGAAATTAGCTTTCAAGGCGATCTCGGTAGCAAACTCATCCTGGAAAACTTTGCTCTGGAAAACCTAGATAACCTGAGCAAATCCACTGGAGCCACTGTAGACTTGGGCAATATTATATTTGATGGGGAAACTACCATCACCGACAGCTTTGATGTCTTCAATGCCAACTCCACTCAAAGCACTGTCTTTAGAAAAAATACAGTCACCTTCCTAAACGACCTCTCAAACAATGTTAGTGGCTTTGAAAATTCAAATGATGTCATCAATGGTCAGGGAGGTGATGACATTATTAATGGCTTAAGTGGCAATGACATACTCAGGGGTGGTGCGGGCAATAATACCCTCAACGGTGGTGTTGGTGACGATAAGTTGAATGTTGACTCCCCCTCAAGCAATAATCTGCTCAATGGAGAAGATGGCAATGATTTACTGAGAGCGTCCGGCCAATACTCCTACAATTCTTACCAACCAGGCTACGATAATCCCTCTTTAGGGAATAATACCCTCAACGGTGGTGCAGGTGATGACACTTTGGATGCTAGCGGTTCATTCGGCGATAACCTCCTAGATGGGGGCGATGGCAATGATTCTCTAGACATCTCTGGGTATGCAAGGAGTGAGCAATACACATCGTCTAACTCTCGCTCAGATGGGAATAACACCCTCAATGGTGGTGCAGGTGATGATGTCTTGAGTGGTAGTGGTTCAAATGGCGATAACCTCCTAGATGGAGGCGATGGCAATGATTCTCTAGACATCTCTGGCTTTATTTACCAATACTATGACTCTTACTTCAACTCTACCTCTTTAGGCAATAACCTCCTAGATGGCGGCGATGGCAATGATACTCTGAGTGCCTCTGGCGCCGAGGGTAATAATACCCTCAACGGTGGTGATGGCAATGATATCCTCACAACTGGCAATGGCGATGATAGCCTCATAGGTGGCGGTGGTCGGGATATTTTTGTTTACAACGGCTTAGCCTACAGCACGTTCGGTGATACCACTGGTATTAATACTGGCACTGATACAATCACCGATTTCCGTGGAGTAGGTAAAGGAACAAACCCCACAGCAGAAGTCATTGCCGAAGTCGATACTCTGATATTCCAGGATTCTAGTGGCTTCACTGCCGACAATTTGCTCCTCACCCAGAATGGCACAAGCTTGTCAATCGGCTTTGAAGGGTATGGCAATACTGCATTCATCCTGGAAAACTTCGCCCTGGAAAACCTGGATAACCTCAGCAAATCCACTGGAGCCACTGTAGACTTGGGCAATATCCTGTTTTATGGTCAAACTACCATCACGGACAGCTTTGATGTCTTCAATGCCAACTCCACCCAAAGCACTGTCTTTAGAAGAAACACAGTCACCTTCCTCAACGACCTCGATAACAATGTTAGTGGATTTGAAAATTCAAATGATGTCATCAATGGTCAGGGAGGTGATGACATTATTGATGGCTTAAGCGGTAATGACATACTCAGGGGTGGCGATGGCAACGATAGTCTCAACGGTGGTGATGGCAATGATACTCTCAATGGTGGCGATGGCAACGATAGTCTCAACGGTGGCGATGGCAATGATATTCTCAGTACTGGCATTGGCAATAACACCCTCAATGCAGGAAATGGGGATGATTTGTTAAATTTCTACTCCTTATCTACATCAGTGACTCAAACAGTAGATGGGGGAGCAGGTAAAGACAGTTTGTCTATCAATTATGCCAGTGCTACCACAGGAATTACTTCGATTTTCGATACGACTACTGGTACTGGAGCAATTTCTACGACGGCAGGCACAACAGTGTTTAGCTACAAGAGTATCGAACAATTAAATATCACAGGTACAGACTACGATGATTATCTTGTGGGAAGCAATGCTAATGATACGCTCAGCTCAGCCAATGGTAACGATACACTAGATGGCGGGGCTGGTGCAGATTTGTTGGATATTAGTCTTTCAACAGGGGATAACCTCCTCAATGGAGGCGATGGCGATGATTCTTTACAGGCCTTGAGTTACATTTACGACGAATTCGGAAATTATGTTTATCGTGCCGTATCTGGCGATAACACCCTCAACGGTGGTGTTGGTAATGATACATTGAATATTTCCGCTTCAACAGGCAATAATCTATTAGATGGGGGCGATGGTAACGATTTTCTCTCTGTCTATTCCTATTCCTACGGTGGTAATAACACCCTCAACGGTGGTGTTGGTAACGATACATTGAATGTTTCCAGTTCAACAGGCAATAATCTATTAGATGGGGGCGATGGTAATGACTCTCTGATAGCTACGACTTACGGCTCAGATAATAGCACCCTCATCGGTGGCAATGGCGATGATAGCCTCATCGGTGACAATGGCGATGATAGCCTCACAGGTGGCAATGACAGGGATACCCTCAACGGTGGTTGGGACAATGATATCCTCATCGGTGGAAACGGTAATGATCAGCTCTATGGGGAAGATGGGATTGATACCTTTGTTTTCAATAGTTTCACCGAAGGTCGTGATCAGATTTATGACTTCAGTGCTAATGAAGTAATTCAGGTGTCGGCTGCTGGTTTTGGTGGCGGTTTATCAGCCGGTGTACTTTTAGCTAGTCAGTTTCTACGTATAGGTGGTGGGTCTACACCACCTGCAGCAGCAACCACTAGCACCCAGCGATTTATTTATAACTCATACAGTGGTGCATTGTACTTTGACCAAGATGGCAATGGCACTGCCTTTAGTCAAGTACAAATTGCACAAATATTTGGTGGGTTCTCGTTAACCAACAACAATATTGTGGTTGTTTAAGGCTAATTAGAATTCCATCGCATAGCAGCAACCAAGATCATAAATCTTAAAAATGCGAGGTGTTGAAAATAGCGCTTCGCATTTTATTGCTTAGTACAGTGAATTTAACGTGAGTTCGACGAACCTCTCCCTGCCTTGAACTAAAGTTCAAGTCTGTCCCTCTCCGATTCGGAGAGGGACGGTTTTGCGTAGTAAAACCAGGGAGAGGTTTTCTGATTGAGCTTAGAATATGAGCCATCGAATTCACGTTGAATTTAATAAACCCAGGCGATCGCATTCGAGCCGATATGGTAGTATGCTCTCGGTGGAAGTGAAAAATGCCGATGATGTTGGGTAAGCGATCGCCTACTTGTTTTCGCTCTCGTAACATCACTTCTGCTGGGAATCTAGCAAATAATTTGACTATCAAAATATAAAGAATGCACAAAGTTCAGTACTCCTAGATACATTTAACGGCAAATAATATGAAGACTCTGCAAAGATGTTTCTGAAAAGATAGACATCTAAGTAAATATTCGGTAGTTATTTATTGTCAGGTTATTTAGATGTTTCCTATTTTCCAGGTAGATATTCAAGGGCGATACCTACGGCGGCAAGCTACGCTCACAACCAGTGCATAAAAATTCTTATTTTATGCCATGTTCAGATGTTCTCTCTTTTCCAACTAGTAAGATTTATGCATTGACAAACCAACTAAATCTTGTACAGTGCTTAAGACTTAGATAGTCCTCAATACTTGGATAAGTTATGCTTGCAAGCCAATTAACGCTCTTTTATTACTCTCGTCAGATAAAATTTGAAACCCTATTTTTGCGTTAGTCCGCGCAGGCGGACGAGAGTTTGTGTAGCCGCGATTTCTAATCGCTTGGATTATTCTCTTTCCAGAGTCATAAAAGAGCGTTAAAGGGGAAATCTTCAATGAAAAATTGGCGACTTTATCTAAAGACTGAAAAAAGTATGCCCAAAGCTTCAACTTTTGGCAATTTATTTGTGCCCTCAAACAGCACTAACTCGATTATTGACAACTGAAGTTACTCCAAAAATGGACTCAGGTAGGAAAAATTTATGGCAAATATCATTGGAACCGCAGGCAACGATACTCTACAGGGCATTATTTACGATTATGAGTTTGACACCCTAACTGGTGGAGGTGGTAACGATATATTTGTTTACGACTTTTACAACGGAAGTGGACAGCCATATACAATCACTGATTTTGGTGGCGTCGGTAAAGGCACAAATCCCTCAGCAGCAGTCATTGCTGAAGTCGATACTATCAAATTCATTGGTGGATTGACTGCACGAAATCTGGTACTCACCCAGAATGGCACAAACTTGGAAATTGGCTTTGAAGGGATAGGAGGTTATGAGCTTGGATCTAGTTTTGAAGAGATAACTAAAGTCATCCTGCAAAACTTTGCCTTGGAAAATCTAGATAACCTCACCAAATCTACTGGAGCCACTGTAAACTCAGGCAATATTCTATTTCATGAGCAAAGCAGTATTCAAGACAGTTTTGATGTTTTCAATGCTAACTCCACCCAAAGCACTGTCTTTAGAAAAAACACAGTCACTTTCCTCAACGACCTCTCAAACAATGTCAAGGGTTTTGACAACTCAGATGATGTCATCAATGGTCAGGGAGGTGACGACATCATCAACGGCTTAAGCGGTAACGACTTGCTGCGGGGTGGTACTGGCAACGATACTCTCATTGGTGGTGTGGGCAATGATACTCTTGTTGCTGGTACGAGGAGTGACTTCAATGCTGATAATTCAGAAGGCGATAACCTCCTCGATGGAGGCGATGGCAATGATACTCTCTTCGCCTCTGGCTACCAGTACTACCGCCTACTCTACACAGAAGACAAGGACCTGCGATCTAAAGGAAATAATACCCTCAACGGTGGTGCTGGTAACGATACCTTGAGTGCTAGCGGCTCAACAGGCAATAACCTCCTTTTTGGTGGCGATGGCAATGATACCCTCTCCATCTCTGGCTATTCTCAATCAACTTACCTCGACGACTACTTCAACTCTGTCTCCTTAGGCAATAACACCCTCAATGGTGGCGATGGTGACGATACCTTGAGTGCTAGCGGTTCAAAAGGCGATAATTTACTCTCTGGGGGTAATGGTAATGATTCCCTCTCCATCTCTGGCAGTGAAGGCCAGTACTCATATGAAGGCTATTACTCCTCTTCTGACTCTCGCTCATATGGCAATAACACGCTCAACGGTGGTGTAGGTGATGATGCCTTGAGTGCTAGTGGTTCAAAAGGCAATAACTTACTCTCTGGGGACGATGGCAATGATACTCTCTCTGTCTCTGGCGGTTTGAGAATATATGACGACTATTATGGCGGCTCCGAGGAGGACTCTACCTCCTTAGGCAATAACACACTTAACGGTGGTGCAGGGAATGATAACTTGAGTGCTAGCGGTTCAACCGGCGATAACTTACTCTCCGGGGGCGATGGCAATGATACTCTCTCCGTCTCTGGCTACACGAATAGTTATGGCACGAGCACATACGACTCTCGCTCCTTAGGCAATAACACGCTTAACGGTGGTGCAGGGAATGATAACTTGAGTGCTATCGGTTCAGCAGGCAATAACCTCTTGGATGGGGGTGATGGCAATGATTTTCTCACGATTGACGCCAACTACCGTATCCCATATGACTCTCCCTCCTTAGGCAATAACACTCTCAACGGTGGTGCTGGTAATGACACATTGAATATTGACTATTCATCAGGCGATAATCTACTTGATGGAGGTAATGGTAATGATATTCTCTCTGGCTTGCACACATCAGGCAATAGCACGCTCAACGGTAGTGCTGGTAATGACACGTTGAATATTGGCTATTCATCAGGCGATAATCTACTCGATGGAAGTAATGGTAATGATTATCTCTCTGCTTCTGGCTTGCAGATATCAGGCAATAACACGCTCAACGGTGGTGCTGGTAATGACACATTGAATATTGAAGATTCATCAGGCGATAATCTACTTGATGGAGGCAATGGTAATGATTATCTCTCTGCCTCTGCCTTCCAGAACGACTACAACATTGGCAATATTGGCGCATCAGGCAATAACACGCTCAACGGTGGTGCTGGTAATGATACATTGAATATTGATGATTCATCAGGCGATAATCTACTTGATGGAGGCAATGGTGATGATATTCTCTCTGCCTCTGGCGCTTCTGGCGAGAACATCCTCAACGGTGGTAATGGCGATGATATCCTCACAGGTGGCAAAGGTAATGATAGCCTAATTGGAGGAAGCGGTACTGATACTTTTGTTTTCAGTAGTTTCAATGAAGGTGTTGATCAGATTTATGACTTCAACGCCACTAATGAACTAATTCAGGTGTCGGCTGCTGGTTTTGGCGGCGGTTTATCAGCAGGTGTACTTTTAGCTAGTCAGTTTACACTTGGAACATCTGCAACCACTAGCAGTGAACGATTTATTTATAACTCCACTACAGGTGGATTGTTCTTTGACCAAGATGGCAGTGCAGGCGCATTTGCTCAGGTACAGTTTGCTTTAGTTACTGCTGGGTTGTCATTAACCAACAACAATTTTGTGGTTGTTTAATCGTGATTAACGCTCTATCACTCTAAGCAGAGAAAATAGAAAATCGTCGGGGGATGAGGCAGGTAAGGAAGAAATTTTTCTTTCTCCTCTCCCCCATGAAGACAATTTTTGAATACTTAATTTGGATTCCAGTCTAGTAAACAAGTTACTTAAGTTTTTCGTGGGCGGCCAAAATAATTTTCTCTGTTTCTTCCCAGTTAATACATTTGTCAGTTACAGAAACACCATATTTTAATTCTTCTTTTTTCCCAGTCATTGGCTGATTACCTTCATATATATTCGATTCCAGCATCATGCCAACTATTGATGTGTTACCATCCAATATTTGCTCGATAATATTTTCCAAAACGGCAGCTTGTAATTTGTAGTCTTTATTTGTATTGCCGTGGCTACAATCGATGACAATTCTTGGTGGTAAATTTGCCTCTTTTAATTTATTTTCCACTACGCTGACGCTTGCTACATCAAAGTTGGGCTGATTACCACCTCTTAAAATAACATGACCGTAGGCATTACCTTTGGTTTGAAATACGCTGACTTGTCCGTTTTGATTAATTCCCAGAAAATTATGAGGGTTTCTAGCTGATTGTAGGGCATTCAAAGCTACTTGAATATTGCCGTCGGTGCCGTTTTTAAAACCCACAGGCATGGAAAGTCCGCTTGCCATTTCCCGATGAGTTTGTGATTCGGTGGTGCGTGCGCCAATGGCAGACCATGTAATCAGTTCACTAATGTATTGAGGGATGATTGGGTCTAGGGCTTCTGTGCCAGCAGGTAATCCCAATTCTGTAATTTGTAATAATAGCTGGCGTGCAATTAATAATCCATTTTCTACATGAAAAGAATCATCCATGTCTGGGTCGTTAATTAATCCTTTCCAGCCTACGGTTGTTCTGGGTTTTTCAAAGTAAACTCGCATAATTAGTAGCAGTTTATCTTGGACTTTCTCGGCCAATACTTTCAATCTTTGGGAATATTCGATCGCTGCTTTGGGATCGTGGATTGAACAGGGACCAACTACGATGAATTTTCGGCGATCGCGAAAATCTAAAATATCTTCTATTTCCTCTCTATACTTTAAAACTGTTTGTTCTGCTAATTGAGTTAATGGTAATCTTGATTTAATTTCATTGGGAGTTAAAAGAACGCGATCGTTCTCGATGTTAGCATTAAATAATTGGTGGTTGTGCATCGGGATGCTCTCTTTTATGTTATTGTGTTTCTGAGTGGAATGTAATATACACATTTTAAATCAAAAATACAAGATAAGTTGATATTTTGTCTGGGAAAATTTATAATCAAACTTGATGATAGCGAACGAATTACTGTTATGAATATTTGACTTGATTCTAATATCGCTGTTTTCGATTGTGTGAAATCCAGGATAAATGCACAGTTATGCACAGGTGTAAAATTATGCCAAAACATTCAGATAAAATTTTGGGTGTTGCTGATTTCATATATGAAAACGATTGTGCATGATATCAAAATCCTTGTAGAGAGACGTTGCTTATTATCGCAGATAGAGTCTTTGAGATCATATCCTGACGGCAAGAGAACTCTGTAAACGCTTGTGCAGTGACTCCTGAATATGATTAAGAAATATTGTTTTTGCTCGATTGATTATGTATCTAGAGGTGTTATCTGCTTCAATCGATGAGAAACCACTCATCCAACGGATGATGGAGCTTTATCAGTATGACTTTTCAGAGTTTGAAGATCAAGACCTCAATGATCATGGTTACTTTGGATACCCTTATCTTGATTATTACTGGATTGAAGGCGATCGCTACCCGTTCATTGTGCGAGTAGGCAAAAAGCTTGCTGGATTTGTTTTAGTGAATCAGTTCACATACATTCCAGACAGTCAATATTCTATTGCAGAGTTTTTTATCTTACGGAAATATAGGCAACAAGGAATTGGTAAATTGGTTGCTTCTCAAGTCTTCGACCGATTTTGTGGCAAGTGGGAGATTTATCAAATTACCACAAATACAGTCGCTCAAAAATTTTGGCGCAGTGTGATTGCAGAGTACACAACAGGGAAATTTACAGAAATGGTAATCAACGATCGCGATCGCCAAGGAATAATTCAATATTTCGACAACACGTCAAAATGTTCCTTGAATAATTCCGCCATCTACTTGCAACATGACTCCATTCACAAATGAGGCTGCTGGCGAACTCAAAAATACCGCAACATTGGCAAACTCTTCTGGTGTCCCCATGCGACCTAAAGGAATTTTCCCATTGATTTTGGCAATTTCTGCTTCTTTTGTTTCGCCACTTTTAGTCATCTGTGCGTTGATTAATTCTTCTACTCGTTCTGTATATGTCCAACCCGGTAAAATGCTATTAACGCGAATTTGATCGCTACCCAATTCTTGACTAAGAGTTTTAGTTAAACCAATCACCGCTAATCGAATGGAATTAGACAATACAAGGTTTTGGACTGGTTGTTTGGTTGAGGTTGAAGTGATGGTTAGAATCGCTGGTGTGGTAGATTGGCGCAAGTGAGGTAAGGCGTACTTCACCAAACGGACTACACTCAGCAAAGTCAAGTTAAGCGAAGTTTCCCAAGTTGCCAAATCAATATCATCAAAAGTGCCAGCGGGTGGTCCTCCGGCGTTGGTAAC
Source organism: Desmonostoc muscorum LEGE 12446 (assembly GCF_015207005.2). Lineage (GTDB taxonomy): Bacteria > Cyanobacteriota > Cyanobacteriia > Cyanobacteriales > Nostocaceae > Nostoc > Nostoc muscorum. The sequence goes on along the minus strand of NZ_JADEXS020000001.1, from coordinate 5,248,374 downwards.
AAGGATATCCAACCCGCCAAACTTCTCCACTGTGGCATTAATTACCCGTTCAATATCTTGTTGATTGGTAACATCTGCACGCAGAGATAGCACTTCTGTATCTGTTTCACTGGTAATTTCCGCAGCAGCTTTGTCAATTGACTCACTGCGGGCGCAGATGGCAACTTTTGCACCCTCACGGGCAAATTGCCTTGCTGTAGCTTTGCCCAAACCTTTACTAGCAGCTGTTACTAAGGCGACTTTGCCACGGAGTTGCAAATCCATAATTTTGATGTTTCTTGTTTACAGTAACTTGAAGCCCAGGTTATTCAGAACTTGCCGCAAGCGATCGCGTCCTCTCAATGACTCGACAGTTGCAATCCGCCCGGATGAGTGTTCTGACCAATCACCAGCAACATTCATCTGTTGTTCAGTATAGAACTCTTTGATAATGTTATTGTAATGAGCGATCGCTTCATCTTGTTCTGCCAATTTATAAGTTTCCCGGTGCAGCACAGCTGATTGTGGTAATCGTGGCTTAATTGCAGCATTCACTTCCGGATTCGGATAGCCTACACACAAGCCAAATACAGCATACACAGAGGAGGGCAAATTCAAGATTGCTGCTACCTCTTCTGGGTGGTTGCGGATTCCACCGATATATACTGTTCCCAAACCCAGGGACTCAGCTGCTACTGTGGCATTTTGGGCTGCCAATGTGGCATCAACCGTTGCCATAACAAACATTTCCAAATATTCCAAACCATCATGAGATATACCGCGACTGTCAGCAACGTAAGTCAGACGTGCTAAATCTGCTAACCACACCAAAAATAAAGGTGCTTGTCGGATGTGTGCTTGATTTCCCGCTAGCTTGGATAACTCATCTTTGCGTTCTTGACTTTCGACTGCTACCACACTCCAGGTTTGTAAATTCGAGGAAGTAGATGCAGATTGGGCGGCTGCAACTAGCAACTCCAGAGTTCCGGCTGGTAAAGGATCGGATAGATAAGCACGAATCGAACGGTGAGATAGTAGTGATGTCAGAGAATCATTCCATTCAATTTCGGGATTGAAGGGAATTTCACCGTAACGCGATCGCAGTAATTCTGTAGGATTAGTCATAATTAATTCTCCGATTCAAAATTTCAAAAGGCAACAGGCTTGCGAAAGTCTCTTGGTGTTGGTGTTTTACCATCAGTTTACGTGCTAACCTAGCTGGCAACTGCTATAAATTAGGAGTTGGATTTTTTTGAGATTCTGAATTCTGACTCCTGAATTCTGAATTCTTCTTCTAGATTTTTGGTGAAAATGCAGCATATTGTTCTTTTGTTAACACTCCATCTCTGACATTCACCTGTTTAGGAATCAACTTTAACTGATAATATGTATCAGCTACTTGTTGTTGTAAATTTATCAGATCATCATTAATTGGTACAATCCCAAATGTCCGCCTATTAGTAGCTTTTCTCATAGTTTCTATGTCAATTCCTAACACAGATGATAGAGTTTGTGCTACTTCTTCTCGGTGCTGTTTCGCCCATTCTTCTAGCTGTTGAATTTCCTCCAGTACTGCCTTGACAACTTGAGGATTTTCAGTTACAAATTTCCGGGTTGTTAAATAATATCCCCCCTGCTTATTAATTCCCGTTCCGTCAATCAGGACTCTAGCTTTAGTTGCTTCTTGAGCAGCTGCATAGAACGGGTCCCAAATTACCCAAGCATCTATGCTACCCTTAACAAATGCAGCACGAGCATCAGCTGGCGGCAAATATTTAGGCTCAATTTCACTATATTTCACTCCAGCTTTTTCTAAAGCTTGGACTAACAACAAATGGGCGCTAGACCCTTTTTGAAAAGCAATTTTTTTACCTTTCAGGTCACTCACTTTTTGAATTGCAGAATTCTGGGGAACAAGAATTGCTGAACCCGCAGGACTAGAAGCAATACCAGCGACATAAGTTAATGATGCTCCTGCTGCTTGGGCAAATATCGGCGGTGATTCTCCGACATGTCCAAAGTCAATACTACCCACATTCATAGCTTCAAGCAATTGTGGCCCAGCAGGAAATTCAATCCATTCTACAGATATACCGTCTGGTGACAAACGCTTTTCTAAAACACCTTTATTTTTCAATAAAATATTCGATTTTTGATACCCAAATCGCACTAATGTTGCTTTGCTAGAAGCAGAATTCGCCACAGATGTAGCACTAGGATTCGGAGAATTAACAGTCGATGTTGATGAACAAGCAGCAAATAGCAAGCTCAAACAAAGACTGCTAACAAAAGCCCCCGCTATTGGTAAAGAAGAGAATAATTTATTTTGGTTGTTAAATGAATTCCTGATTTTGATCAAGGACATCCACTTGGCGATTAAGCGGCGAAAGATTTGGTTAACCATTAAAATCATCCCTTTGAGCTATATTAATACTATATATCTATAGGGTTGCCGTAGTATACTCATTGGGTATGGGGGGTTCAGCTGGGATAGCTGCAAGTGCGATTCGTTCTGGAGAAACCCAATATCTGGGAGGATTCCAGGCTTCAGTAGAGTAACTCCACCAGGAGTTGAGTCCGCACTTTAATCCTCTACTGATGACAACTTGATACCCATATAGGTGAGGTGAAATTTTCAACCAAGTCCTATCACCCTGGTGCGGGGTTGAAAGCACGTAAACTACCAGAAAATGGTAGCCCCTACTGAGGAGACTGACTATCTCGCTCTGTAAAGCGGGGACGAAAGCGGTTAATGGTGATAATTGCTGAAAACACCAACCGCAAGCAAGAGTTCACGGGGAGAACAAACAAAATGTCGTTGAGCCATCGTCATATCTCACCAAGGGATATAAGCTTTTGTTTCGGACACACTTTGGTTCGGAAATAACCGAAAGGGTAAGGACTGTTAGGTTCTTGCAACCGAAACAGCGCACTTCCTAGACCCCCGGTGGATAGGCATCCCCTAAAGACTCAAAACAATGGATATCAGGAACGAAGTAAACCAAATTATAACTCCTGTGGTGGTCGATACATAGGTAGGCGGTCAGGCTAAAAGTTTTATTTGGGAGGGATGGGTTAAGAAGCAAACGCCCAAACCGAAGTAACGGTTAAAGCCCCAAAAGGGATGGAGTAACGTCCGGGATAAGCAAACGTAACCCGCAATGTGCATAGAGCTAGGGGTGTAAGTAGCAATGAATACGCCTAAGTCAGATTCAATTGAGAATACTGAGGGATGGAGAAATATAAATTGGCGCAAAGTCGAGAAATACGTCTTCAAGTTGCAAAAACGCATCTACGCCGCTTCGCGTTGTGGTGATATCAAGCGAGTCCGTAAACTTCAGCGAATTTTAATGAGGTCTTGGTCGAATAGGGTACTAGCGGTAAGAAGGGTAACGCAAGATAACCAAGGTAAAAAGACGGCAGGAGTGGATGGGGTAAAATCCTTATCCCCAGAAGCACGTCTCAACCTAGCAAAAGGGCTAAGAATAAATGGTAAATCCAAACCCACACGTAGAATTTGGATACCTAAACCAGGGAAAACTGAAAAACGCCCGCTTTCAATACCCACTATGTTTGACCGCGCCCTACAAGCCGTAGTCAAAACTACCTTAGACCCAGAATGGGAGGCTCGATTTGAGGCATCCAGCTACGGGTTTCGACAAGGCAGGTCATGCCACGATGCCATTAAACATATCAAAAACTGCATAGTATCAAAAGCCAAATTTGTACTAGATGCAGATATTTCGCAATGTTTTGACCGCATTGATCAGAAAGCATTACTTTTGAAACTAAACATGAAGGGAAAAGTTAAGCAACAAATAAAAGCTTGGCTTAATTCTGGAGTAATAGATTCAGGAGAACTGATAGCTACAAATTCTGGCACACCCCAAGGTGGGGTAATTTCGCCATTATTAGCTAACATTGCTTTACATGGTTTAGAAGACCTGATTAATCAAGAATTTCCTGCTAATAAAAGTGGGAAGGTAAGAGGGTCAAAAACCAAATTCGGCTATAAAATCTGCCAACCGACCTTCATTAGGTATGCGGACGATTTCATAGTTTTACACGAATCACGAGCGGTCATTAATCGGTGTGAGGAAATCATCAGAATTTGGCTCAAAGGTATTGGCTTAGAACTGAAACCAGAAAAGACCCGTGTAGCACATACACTGCACCCAGATTTAAGTGAAGATGGTCAAGCAGGATTTGATTTTCTGGGACACCATATTCAGCATAAAAAAGTGGGTAAATACCGAGAAAACAAAAATAGTTTCGGTACTCGTCTTGGTTTCATTACCCTTATTACCCCTTCAAAAAAGGCGATTGATGCTCACAAAAATAAGATGAAAAGCATCATCATAAAATGTAAGTCACGTTCTCAAGCAGAACTAATTAAAGAACTTAACCCTATTATTAGGGGATGGGCTACATTTTATAGAGTTTCAGACGCTGGAACTGTTGGGGATTTCGCCCGGTTAGATAGAATAACTTATCTTCGTCTAAGAAGATGGGCTAAAAGACAAACCGGAAGTATTTATCACGGTCATCAAAAGTATTGGCATACCATAGGTGACAACCATTGGGTATTCACAACTAGACCAGATAGTAACGGATTAAAGTTATTATCACATATCGAATTTCACTCCAGTGTTAACGATTATGTAAAAGTTAGAGGTGATAAAAGTCCTTATGATGATGACACTATCTACTGGAGTTTAAGGTTAAGTAATCATCCAAATTTACCTACTACTAAAAGGAACCTCCTTAAGCAACAGAAAGGTAAATGTATGGGATGTGGCTTAAATTTTCTTGAAGGTGATTTATTGGAGATTGACCACATCAAACCCCTGAGTTGTGGAGGTAAAAAAGAATGGAACAATCTTCAATTACTGCACCGTCATTGCCACAATGTTAAAACTGCTACTGATGGTAGTCAGAAGTCCCTCCGTGACAATAGGGAAACACATTGAGTAGCCGTGTGAAGGGACAACTTTCATGCACGGTTTCGGATGGGAGGGGTGGAACAGTAATGTTCCCCTCGACCCTAACAATGGGGTGCGTTGTCAAGTGAGGTACACCTGTAGGGGAGCATAGTTATGCATTGGTGTCAACTTAAAAAGATAAAGCCCAAATTTGTTGGGTGTAAGCGTCAATCTTAAGGGTGACGCTTACGCCTTGCTTTAAGACTTGTATCAATTTACGTGTAGTAAGGGTTGAGAAATGTAGCAAGATCCTGAAGGGGAACCCAACACCCGAAGACCTCGGTATTGTTGGGTTTCACACACGGTAAGCCCAACCTACATCTATTTTTCTCTCCCCAGGTGATAGAAGAGGGCTAATCCAAACAGCTTTTGACCCTTAATAGTCACTGTCAGCCACACAAATTCCTTTACATTTAATACCGTTTGTAGCGGTGCGCTGACAATGAGAACATAGAACTTTTTCGCTTTCTGTTTCTTGATTTGTCTTTATACTATTGCTTGTCTGTAATTTGTCGTTGTCGCTTTGGAGTTCTACAGTCATAAGAATGGAAGAATTTTTTGCGATTTACATTAGTGTTTCTAAATCTAAATCTGATGCTATTTGAGCAAGTTTATCTAAATCAGTGGGATTCTCTAGATAAGGTAAGCAGCCTAAAACTGGCGTGTTAGTTAATGATTGAATCAATTGGTGTGGTGTCCAGTCGGCTATCTCTGCATCGGAACGGGGTTGGACGCAGTTCAACACAATGCCTACCAGATGCACCCGCGATTGTCTAGCTAATGCGACATTGGCCACTGCTTGAGCGATCGCTCCTAATCTCACTGGTACTACCAATACCGTTGGTAAACGCCATTCTGCGGCTAAATCAGCTACCGTTAATTCGTCCGTGACTGGCGAACCCAAGCCACCCAAGGCTTCTACCAGCAGAAAATCACGCTGCGATCGCAATTTAGACAAAGTTTGCCACACCAGTGCTAAATCTACTCGGCGATTTTCTCGTGCTGCGGCGATGGGAGGAGCTAAGGGTGCTTGAAAATACAAAGGTGTAATTTCTTCGGGAGATTGTTCTAGGGTGAATAGATTTTGGTACAATTCGCGATCGCCAATCCCCGATTGAATTGGTTTCATGATTCCCCAGCTACGCTGCGGGTAATATTTTTGCCAATAAGCTGCTAACGCTGTGGTTAAAACAGTTTTACCAGCCTCCGTATCAGTTCCAGTAATCAGTAGTGTCTTCAACAATTTGTATAATACTAGTTATTTAATAAATTATCCGGACGCATCATAAATATACAGTAGTTTTTATTTATTTTCACCACATCTGTTGTTATTTGAGTTTGATCGCCAAACTTTACTTAATATTGGCTTGTTTTTTCATTATTAGTTATTAGTGATCAGAAAAAACACTAATAACTAATAATTTATTTTAGGACGATTTCGACAATTACATTCATTTATTTAAAAGATAAACAGCTAAATTTAAGGCGAAATTGTTGGATCGGGAATTGGTGTGAGTGTGCTATCAACAGGCGGATTATTATTTTCTGTCTCTGGAGTTGGAATTTCTGTTGGAATTGGAGTTGGAGTTAGTGTTGGAATTGGTGTAAATGTTTCTGTTGGAGTTGGCAAAGGTGTCTGCGTTGGAGTTGCCGTTGGGGTTGGCGTTGGCGTTGGCGTGGGTATTTCTATGGGTGTCGGTTGGATGAGTTTTTGTAATCCAGCATTGAGATTGTAATTGCTTTCGTCAACTCCTGAAAGCAGAGTTAATTCGATAGTGTATACTCCAGTAACTAACAATGTGCCTTCATAAGATGTAACTCGCTGAGCATTATTATCAATTGGTTGTTGATTGGGATTTAAGACAGTTAGCAAAACACTGCTTCCTGGCTCAAGAAACGTACTTAACTTAGCTCCTTGCTCGCCAACAAAAGTATAGCGGATGATTTGATTTGCTTTGAGAGTACCTTCCACTGCGGTAGCTTTAAATGCTCCCAGATTCAAAGGCTTAGTAGATATAACAGGTTGCTCTTGAGTAGGTGTGGGTGTAGGTGTGGATGTGAATGTAGTACCACCAGAAATCACTGGTGAAGGAAAATTTTGGGGAAGCGTCTGTTCTGGTGATGTTTTTGACTGACTGCGAATCGAACTTACCAGTGCCCAAGAACCAAATCCCGCTAAAATAACTACAGCCGCACCAATTGCTGCGATCGCTAACGGATTATCCAAAATAGAGCTAGTCTGACTTGGTGGAATCACCGGATCGGGTTTTTTCGGCGAAGCTGGTGGTGATACCAAATCAGGGCGACGGGCAACAGCCATTGTCTGCAAGTTGGAAACATTAGAGGTAGGGGCACTGGGTTGCTGCAAAAATTGTAATGCTTGGGATACATCAGCCGCAGTTTGGTAGCGATCGCTGGGAATATGATTTAACATTCGATGCAAAACTTGGGCAAATTGTGGATTCACTTTTACCCACTGCTGCCAATTCCAAGTTAATTGGTTTTGATCAAATAGATATCTTGGTTCCTTACCAGTCAGCAAAACAATCGCACTCACCGCTAATGCATACAAATCACTACTAGGATACGCTCCTCCTGTTTGCACTTGTTCACTCGGAGAGTAGCCTAACTTTACCACACTAGTTACAGGCATTGGACTATCTGGCGATCGCAAACGCGTTGCCAGTTCTTTTACCACTCCAAAGTCAATTAACACAGGCTTACCATCGCTATCTCGCAAAATAATATTTTCTGGCGAGATATCCCGGTGAATAATCCCTCGGCTGTGAATATGCTCTAAAACAGGCAACAAAGACTGAATTAACCCCAATACTTCTGTTTCTGTGAAAGTTTGACCCACAGCTTGCTTCTCGGTCAGCAGAGTTTGGTACGTTTGACCTGCAACGTAATCCTCCACCAAAAACAAGCGTTGGTCTTCCTCAAATCTTTCCCGGAATTTCGGCACTTGTGGGTGTTCTATTTGATACAAGATAGCAGCTTCTCGGTGGAAAAGCTCCTGTGCCTTCTCCCAAGCCAAAGCGTCCGTTGCTGTTGAAATCAATTCCTTGATCGCGCAAAGTTCGTTAAAGCGCCTTTGGTCTTCTGCCAGATAGGTTCTACCAAATCCCCCTTGTCCGAGAATTTGAATTATCCGGTAACGGTTTTGCAAGACAGTGCCAACTGTAATGGGTGATTGCATGATCGAATGATTGAGTGTAATGGCAACTGAGGAGGAAGTCACCCACAAAGATAAGTCCAAGTGGCGACGGACAGTTACATGCAGCGATATTTTACCTTACCTAATAGGTATACTCCCAGTGAGAAACTGTCCACAGCAATCTTGCCTTTCTGGAGTAGGGTACGTCAACAAACAGCACAAGATGAATTGGAGACAAGGGTAAAGACTTGTTGCAACTTCCTTCTTTTATCGAACAGAATAGAGGCGTTAGTCGTCAGAATTGGGTTGGGTATGAGTAAGGAAAAGAAATTTTCATTGTTCCTTGTGAACGCAGCTCATGGAGTCTCTTGCATAAATCAAAAATAAAGAACCCCACCCCGCATTTGAGTAAAGCAAACGCTCCCCTCCCCTTGTTAAGGGGAGGGGCTGGGGGTGGGGTGTTAGGGGACTTTTGCAAGAGACTCCATGAACACAGTGAGCGCAAAGCGCACGCTACACAAGCACGAGGAAGGAATGAAAATATCTCTTTCCCAATCCCCAATCCCCAGTCTCCAGTCCCTATTTTCAAGGCAGGTCTATTGATTCTGACTCCTGAATTCTGACTTCTGAATTCTTCGATTCGTCTATTACCGAGGTATAAAGCGTCTTTTACTCCTGAATTCTGTTAGCACAGCGGGGCGTAGCTCATTCTGAATTCTGCCGTATATTCCAGCTTCACCAGAACCCATAACTCTAATAACTTCGATAAATACGGGTATTTTCGGTTTTAATTGTGTTAATTAGAACCTAAAATGAAATCTGCCAGTTTATTTATTTGCGGTTAAAATCATAGAATATAATAAGATACTCCCTGAACACTTAGTCACAAGCCTTCTTCTGTCTTTGAACAAATTTCAATATCACTTAACTTGTAAATGCTTTGCTCTCAGTTATAAATGAGGTAGTTAGAACAATCTATCTATCACACCAATCTTTGAGGGATTAGGGTTATTTACCTCAACACCAAAAAAATTCAACTAGTGTATCTAGTCGTCTGAGTTGACTTAATGTCAATTTAGGTATCAGCAGTTTGTTAGCCAATTAAGATTAGACAATTAACAAATGATAATTTTATGGAAAAATGTTTAAATTTTGTATGGAAGCTTCAATAAAACTCACAGATGTTTTTTTAGGCTATTTCTTGGTTAAATCTATAAAATCTCCAATGATAATATTGTTATGAATGCACATCGAGGATCTGCTGTGCTCAGTTCTGCAACTTTCAAAGTGGAAGCACCTGGAACAGGACTGACTGATAATCATCGCCTGCGGCTGTTTTCTGGCTCTGCCAATCTACAACTGTCTCAAGAAGTCGCTCGTTACCTGGGCATGGACTTGGGGCCAATGATCCGCAAAAGGTTTGCGGATGGAGAACTTTACGTTCAAATCCAAGAATCGATTCGGGGTTGTGATGTCTATTTAATCCAGCCATGTTGTCAACCCGTCAACGATCACTTGATGGAATTGTTGATTATGGTTGACGCTTGTCGTCGAGCTTCTGCACGACAGGTAACCGCTGTAATCCCCTACTATGGCTACGCCCGAGCCGATCGCAAAACCGCAGGACGAGAATCAATAACCGCCAAGCTGGTTGCTAACTTGATCACCGAAGCAGGTGCCAACCGCGTTTTAGCAATGGATTTGCACTCGGCTCAGATTCAGGGCTATTTCGACATACCTTTTGATCATGTTTACGGTTCGCCTGTATTATTAGATTATCTCGCAAGCAAAAAACTGTCCGACCTTGTGGTTGTTTCTCCAGATGTTGGCGGTGTTGCACGAGCTAGAGCATTTGCCAAAAAACTAAATGATGCTCCACTGGCAATTATTGACAAACGTCGTCAGGCACACAATGTTGCAGAAGTGTTAAATGTCATCGGCGATGTTAAAGGCAAAACCGCAGTCTTGGTGGATGACATGATCGATACTGGTGGTACGATCGCTGAAGGAGCGCGACTACTGCGTGAAGAAGGAGCTAGTCAGGTATACGCCTGTGCAACTCATGCAGTCTTCTCTCCACCTGCTGTGGAGCGGTTATCTAGTGGCTTGTTTGAGGAAGTCATCGTCACAAACACGATTCCCATACCAGAAAGTAATCGCTTTCCACAACTAGTGGTGCTGTCAGTAGCTAATCTCTTAGGAGAAACTATCTGGCGAATTCATGAAGATACCTCAGTCAGCAGCATGTTCCGCTAGCCAATAAAAGACTGTCATTCTCGTGATAGGCATGAAGTATGAAGTTTTTAGACTTCATTCTTCATGCTTAATTTTTTTTATGCCATACTTCCACCTTCTGGAGAATTTATGAGTTTAATCACAAAGTTGACAGCAGGATTGTTAACTTTTGGAACATTGATGACTGGAGTATTGCCTGTAATGGCTCGTCCGGCAACCTTGACGAGTAGAAGTAATCTACGAACAGCTGCATCTTTGACAGCACCCGTAGAAGAAATCTTACCATCGGGGGCTAATGTGGAGGTTTTGAATATTACTGTGGGAAATGATGGCGATCGCTGGTTCTATGTGCAACCAAAGGTGGAAGGCACGCTAAGCGGTTGGCTACGGAGCGATTTAGTCAGGTTTGAGGTGAGCAACAAGCGTTATGCAACCATAGCAGGGAATCGCGGGTATAAAATTAACGTGCGTTCGTCTCCCAACTTAAGAAGCAAGGTTCTGTACAACGCGCTGTCAGGTGATTTGGTGACGGTTGAAGATACCTACAAACAGGCGGATCAATATCGTTGGCATCGCATCAAATTCCCAAGTAACGTTACTGGTTGGGTGCGAGAAGACCTGCTATCGATATGGCCAGAAGGATGTATTATCACTTGTCCTGAGTATTAAGCGATCGCAGATCAGCAAAAAACATTTTCAAATCATCTCTGTATTTTACTTATATAATTACGAATTACGAATTACGAATTACGAATTACGAATTAACTTTGTATCTCCTCAAGAGATTGCTGTGATTTAAGTTGAGAAGCTATAAAAGGAACTTTTGGTGCGAGAAAAAACCCAATTAAACTAGCAAAAAGTATTGGCGTCAAAGGGCTAAAATTAGTCAATTTTGATAACAACAAAGTTGTACTTATGGGTGTACGTGTCACCGCTGCATTGATAGCTGCCATTGTGCAAATCATAGCTAGTGCAGGATTCAACCCCGGAATTAAAATTGCAATTGCTTTACCAATACAAGCACCAGTAAAAAATAAGGGAATAATGAAACCACCGCGCCACGCACCAGTGACTGTGATACTGATAGATGCCATCTTACCCAAGGCTAAAATTAACAAAAAAACAACTGAAAAATTAGTACTTAGGACTGACTCTAATTCTTCATGTCCGAAATAGCGGGTTAAGGGTAAGAAAGCTGCTAAAGAACCTAAGCCCAATCCTGCTAATGTTGTGCGTACATAAACGGGACCGGGAACCATCGCCAACAGCCTGTCACAGCCGCGAAAAATGACCATAAAAATCCAACCTGCAACAGCGCCGATGATTCCAAACAGGATAGCCACAGCAAAATCATCGATGTTCTCTAAACTGTATTGGGGAAAATGCCAGGTGGGAGCAATTCCCAAATGGGTGATGAAGGCAAATACTAAATAACTAGCGCAACTAGAAACGATCGCTGGCATTAAAGCTTCGTAGTATTCGACGATATGCTGATGGTGAAGAATTTCTAGGGCAAACATCGCCCCACCTAATGGTGCGCCAAACAAGGCGGTAAAGCCAGCCGCCATTGCTGCTAAACTCGTGGATCTCAAGTCTTCGCCCTCAAGACGGAGGCGATCGCCCACCCATGTACCAAAAGAACCTGTAACCTGCACTAATGGCGCTTCTGGCCCTGCACTACCCCCAGCAGCGATACTAACCAAAGAAGCGAGAATCATCGCCGGATTTTTTCGTGCATCCAAACGTCCGCCACGAAAATGGATATTATCGACAATGACAGCAATTTCCCCAGGATTGCCTAAAAAATGAATTACCAAGCCAACAATTAATCCAGCTATGGGCATAACTATTAGCAGACTCACACCCTCAAATCTTTCTAGTTGGTGAGTCATCAGTTCCAGAATAATCCAGTACAAACTTGCAAATAGACCACAAACAGTCCCCACCACTACCCAGCGTAAAACCCACCGTGAAATGAAAAGAGGATTACGTTTTACGAGTCCAAAAAGTTGTAAAAACTTCCAGCGTTGAGTTTGGTTTGTGGGAGTACGGTTATTTGGTGGCACTGCTGATTTCCTAACTGAAAGAATCAAATGTCATCAATTTTTAACATTTATGATAGTAATGTAACGTGAGTTCAAAAGCTATAGACACAAAAAATATTAAAAATTATATCATTATACTTTTGGATAGACAGCATTTACAACTTTACTACATCGCCAGATAGATAAAATTTTGATGCAAATTTATTAAATTGACTCAAGGATATGATATTTCAAGTAGGAGCTAATTTAATAATGCCAGAGAATCCTGGATTAGGAGAACAGGCGCTGAATAAAGCGGCAAAAATAGGATTATCTAGCCAGTTAGATGAAGTAAAAAATTTAAATGTAAATATCAAAACCGATCCACTCAAAGTGGTTCAGGGAGAGGTAGATATAGTCACAATTGAAGGCGAAGGTTTAGTAATGCAGAAAGACCTCCGGATGGAGGAATTGGAAATGCAAATGAGTAGTGTTGCCATCAATCCTCTGAGCGTGGCTTTTGGCAAAATTGAACTCACAAAACCTACTGAAGCTAGTACACGAGTTGTTTTAACCGAAGCCGATATCAATCGCGCCTTTAACTCTGAATATGTGCGCTCGCAACTACAAAATCAAAAAATACACGTTAACGGACAACAGACGACTATTGAACCGCAACATGTAGACTTTCGGCTACCTGGTGATGGAAAAATAGCACTAAACGCCAGCGTAAAATTAGTAGAAACAGGCGAAAATCAGCAAGTTGCCTTTTCAGCAGTGCCTTGGATCAATGCTAATGGAAAAAGTGTTTATCTGGAAAATGTTGAGTATGGCGAAAGTGAAGAAATATCGCCAGATTTGACAAAAGCTTTGATAGATCAAACCAGCGAAATTTTGAATTTGAGTAACTTTGATTTGGAGGGAATGAACCTGCAAGTTAACCAACTAAAAGTAGAAGTAGGTAAACTCACTCTGCAAGCCCAAGCTTATGTAGAACGAATTCCCTCTGCTTAAAAATAGACACTCATAAACTCAGGATACTAATAATGGAAACTACAGAAACAACCCAAACAAATTCAACACCTTTTCCAAATATTCCACCAGTTATTGAAAGTAACGATAGTGAGTATCGTGATAGTGGCGTACCCAGCACAGTTGCGATCGCCGGACATCCCCTCCACCCCCTGAGTGTGATCTTCCCCATCGCCTTTTTAGCCGCCGCTTTGGGAAGCGATTTCGGCTACTGGTTAACTAATGATTTCTTCTGGGCCAGGGCTTCGCTATGGTTAATCGGACTCGGATTAGCTGGAGGCCTCCTCGCAGCCGCGATCGGTCTGAGTGACTTTTTGAAAATCGAACGAGTCCGCAAGCGTACCGCCGGTTGGGTGCATTTGATACTTAACGTTTCTATCCTGGTTTTAACACTCGTTAACTTCCTCCTGCGCTTGGGTGACCCTGAATCCCGAATACTACCTTGGGGATTGGTTCTCTCGGCGATTGTTGGTACACTCACTAGCGCTTCCGGCTGGTTCGGTGCTGAACTCTCCTATCGCCACAAAATCGGTGTAGTGGGTGCTGGTAGTCGAAGATATCCATAATTAAATAATTCGTAATTCGTAATTCGTAATTCGTAATAGGACTTACGCAATAACTCTCTGAAACTCTCATTCCTCGGTGTCCTCTGCGTCCTCTGCGGTTTGATTTTCCGTTACTTGTGCGTAAGTCCTGTTCGTAATTAATATTCAATATTACGAACTATTAAGAAACGATTGTACAGAGGCTAAAATTTTGCTTAGTCTCTAACCTTTCAGAAAATACGCCGGAACCAAAACCAAACAATATATATTATTCTTTCTATGCTCATCGTTGTACCGATGGGTTTTTTCTTTAAGTATTACGCTAGCCCCGGCTATAAGTGGTTTAATGACTACGGAGGAGATATACTTTACGAAATATTTTGGTGTCTGTTTGGATTTTGCTTTTTTAGAAGTCGAGCAGCGGTAATCCAAATTCCAATATGGGTTTTTGTCATCACCTGTATAATAGAATTCTTGCAACTTTGGCATCCGCCACTATTAGACGAGATTCGCGCCACCTTCATAGGTAAATTGTTACTTGGTACTACCTTTGTTTGGTGGGATTTTCCTCATTACCTGTTGGGTTGTATCTTAGGTTGGTTCTGGCTGCAACAATTACAAAAAATCGGTTATGCAAAAAAAAGTTAAGGTTAAACCTAACTCAAAACAGCAAAAAATCGAAGAACAACCTGATGGTAGCCTGATCGTCTATTTAAAATCGCCCCCAGTTGATGGTAAGGCTAATGAAGAGTTAATTAAACTTCTAGCAGAGAAATTTGGTGTGCCAAAATCTGATATCAGAATTAAGTCTGGTTTGTCCTCCCGACAAAAGTTAATTGAAATTGATATGGCTATCTAGTGCTGATTATTTTGTCTTTACTGGTTTACTGCCTGGGAAAACTTCATGTAATATTATGTATCACTTGATGCGACCAGGAATCGAGAGGCACAGGCTTGCAAAACAGAATTTTTAATATTCTATATCTTTGTGTACATCCTTAATACTAATATACGTGGACTGCGCTTTGACTCTTTCTATCCAAGCTTGGATAGCAGGAAATTGTGTTAAATCAAACCCGCCTTCATCAGCTACATGAGTGTAGGCGAACAAGGCAATATCAGCAATTGTGTAACGCTCTCCTACAAAAAAAGTGCGATCAGTTAAGTGTTTTTCCATCAAGTTAAGTGCTGCATAACCTGGTTCACGTTTTTGCTTTATAGCTTCACTATATTCTTCAGGTTTACCTAAAATAGAAATCCAAAATCTCGATCTGGCAATAAAAGGCTGATGGCTATACTGTTCAAAAAATAACCATTGCAGCACCTGCGATCGCAAAAAGCGATCGTAAGGTAAAAATTCTGTACCTTCACTCAGATAAACCAATATAGCATTTGACTCTGACAAATATTTTCCTGGTTGGATTTCCAAAACGGGAATCTTGCCATTGGGATTTTTACTTAAAAATTCTGCTGTTCGAGTCTCCCCCTTTAAGATATTAACCTCTACTCTCTCAAAAGGCATACCTAGCTGTGTCAATAAAAGACGTATCTTGTAACCATTACCAGAAGGTAAAAAATCGTACAAACGCAGTATTTCCATGATAAAATACAGTAAGTAATATGTTGATAACTAAGGGTTCAAAATACAATATCTTACCAAAATATTTTCCAAAAACCGGATATTTTCTTTTATATTTAACTTCTTGCTCCCCAGATAAAATCATCCCAAAAAATAAAAAAAACATTATTTATTTAGAAAATGAGATGTTTAATTTAGTCAGTGGTCGAGAATAAAAGTATGTGTGGAAGATTTACTCTAAACCAGTCAGTAAAAGCTTTAGCTAAAATTTTCGATGTTCAGCAACTTCCAGATTTAGCAGCCGAATATAACATTGCACCTACGCAAAAAGTTGCAACAGTGTTACAAAATCCTGAAAGCAGAAAGCGGGAATTTCAGCAGTTGTATTGGGGCTTAATTCCCTCATGGGCAAAAGATCCAGGAATAGGGGCAAAATTAATCAACGCTAGGGCAGAAACTGTTGCTGAAAAACCGGCTTTTCGGTCAGCTTTTAAGCATCGACGCTGTTTAGTGCTAGCTGATGGCTTTTATGAATGGCAACGTCAACAAGGCGGTAAGAAGCAGCCATTTTATTTTCGTCTCCAAGATGGGCAACCCTTCGCCTTTGCAGGTTTATGGGAGAGATGGCGATGCCTACGGCAACCCGAAGCGGGAACGACTGCCAATGAGGAAATAATTTCTTGTACAATTTTGACAACAGCAGCCAACGAATTACTCCAACCCATCCACGAGCGGATGCCAGTGATTCTAGAGCCGCAAGATTACGATTTATGGCTAGATTCCCAAGTGCAAACGCCCCAAACCCTACAACAGCTATTGCGTCCCTATCCAGCACCAGCCATGACTGCCTATCCAGTTAGCACCTTAGTAAACAACTCTCGCCATAATAGTCCGGAATGCATCATTCCCATTAGTGGGGATTAGGGATTAGGGACTGGGGACTAGGACTGTATACTATGGACTAGAGAAGAGTTTTCCTAATACCCAGTCCCCAATACCCAATACCCAACACCTAACACCCAGAGACAACTATGCCAAGAACGCAAAAAAACGATAATTTTGTTGACAAATCCTTTACAGTAATGGCGGATATCATCCTGAAGATCCTGCCGACTAACAAAAAAGCAAAAGAAGCCTTTGTGTATTATCGAGATGGCATGTCAGCCCAAGCAGAAGGAGAATATGCCGAAGCATTGGAATACTATGAAGAAGCTCTAACACTAGAGGAAGATACCAACGATCGCGGCTACATTCTCTACAATATGGGGTTAATCTATGCCAGCAACGGCGACCACGAAAAGGCCTTAGAACTCTATCACCAAGCAATTGAGTTAAACCCACGCCTACCCCAAGCCTTGAACAACATCGCCGTCATTTATCACTACCAAGGCGAAAAAGCCAAAGAAGCTGGAGATGAAGATGGTGGCGAAGCACTATTTGACCAAGCCGCAGACTATTGGATTCGAGCTATTCGCATGGCTCCCAATAACTACATTGAAGCCCAAAACTGGTTGAAAACTACAGGGCGATCGCAAATTGACGTATTCTTCTAGCCATTTGTCCTTTGTCATTAGTCACTTGTCTTTTGCTAGTTGATAATAACCAATGACTAATGACAAATAACCAATGCCCCATGCCCCATGCCCAATAACAATGTATGATTGACCAAGAACAAGTCCACAAAGTAGCTAATCTTGCTCGTTTAGAGTTAACTCCAGAAGAAGAGGAACAATTCACTACTCAATTGGGAAGTATTCTGGATTATATTCAACAACTCAACGAACTAGATGTTAGTGATGTGCCCCCAACAACACGGGCAATAGATGTTAGTAATGTCACACGAGAAGATGACCTGCAACCCTATCCTGACCGTGAAAGCATCCTCAACGGTGCCCCTGAACAGGAAGGCGAATTTTTCAAAGTACCAAAAATCCTTAATGCTGAATAGTCCAAAGCTATTCTGATTTCTGACTCCTGCTGTATAAGTTAATATTATTCGGCTGTCACAAAAAAAACGTTGATTTTGCCGAAATCGCCGTGATAAAGTACAAATACTGAAATCTACGGCATACCAATAGGATCCAAGTATATCAACACAGCTATGAAATTACTTTTCCCAACGAGCTAGGTGCTTGCTTGTTGCTAGCTAATTGTTGAAGATTAATTTTATAGCTCTATGTGTACTTAGATTTATATGAGCCGATGTGTTGGTTTAGTTATTAATTATGTGAATCCTGTACAGAGGAATTCTGATATCAGGGATTGACATGTTTAACTGGCAAACTTTTAACACAGAAACGTGATTCATACATATTTCGTTTGCATATTCAGTTCCCAAGGTCATTAGGGGACTAATTGTCAAAATAATTTGACAGCAAATAAATTCAAATTATGAATACAAAACTGTATTAGCTCAAACATTAAAAAAAACCTATTGGTTGTCAAAAAAAATCAGTAAATATTGTATTTGTGTGTGAGGAATAAATGTGAATCACGAGCAATTAAGGTGTATTGCAAGAGTCAGTTTGTTGTGCTTAGTCACAGGTTCGATTTCACTGGGAGCGTATCCTACAGTTGCCAATCCTCCTGATACACAGCCTAATTTTAGTATTGATAGTCAATCCCCAAATACTGATGGGATTCCTCAGGTCAACTCTGTATCTCAATTATCTGATGTCAGACCAACAGACTGGGCTTTCCAAGCATTACAATCTGTAGTGGAACGTTATGGTTGCATTGCCGGATATCCTGACAGCACATACAGAGGAAATCGTGCATTAACTCGTTACGAATTTGCTGCCGGCTTGAATGCTTGCCTAGACAGAATTAACGAACGGATTACTTCCAATATTGTTGATTTGGTCACTAAAGAAGATTTAGAAACTCTGCAAAAACTCCAAGAAGAATTTGCAGCTGAACTAGCAACATTACGTGGTCGTGTAGATGCCTTGGAAAGTCGGACAGCTACCTTAGAAAAGCAACAGTTTTCTACCACTACTAAACTTAATGGTGAAGCGATTTTATCTTTAGCAGCAGCCACGGGTGGAGAACCAGGTAGTGAAGATGCCAATGTTGTCTTCAATAATCGTGTCAGACTAAATCTCACCAGTAGCTTTAATGGCAAAGACTTGTTAATTGTTGGACTCCAAGCTTACAACTTTAGAGCAACTGATTCATTTTATAGTCGGGGAACCATTCAAGGACAATTATTACCAAATTCGAGTTTGTTGGGCGCAGGTTCAACTAAGTTAAGCTTTGAGCCAGAATTTCCTGGTTTTAGTCCTCAGACATTGCAAGCTGATGGCGGAACCAATTCCGTTAGTCTCTACAAGCTAGCGTATGTCTTACCCTTGTCCCAACAATTTGCCGTATTTGCCGCCACAAATGCAGAGATTACAGATGTGTTTCCTGCCATCACTCCCTACGCCAGCGACAGCCAGGGAGCAATTTCTCGATTTGCAGGCTATAACGCTGCTGTACGAATTACCGGAGGTACTTCTGGCAGCGGTTTACTTGCAGGCGCTGGTTTTTTGTGGAATCCTTCAAAACAAGTAGGACTTGGAGTTATATATGGTAATGGTACATCATCCTTACCCCAAGATATCGGTGTTTTGAACACACCTTTGGGGGGAGGTTTCTTTAGCGGCACAGGAGCAGTTGCAGCACAACTTACCTTGAAACCAATTTCAAATCTTGATATTGGAATTAACTATGCACATAGTTACCACGAAATCAACATTTTGGGTACAGGTCTGAGTAGCGCCGATATTGCATCGATTCGGTTTGCTCCCAGTGCAGCACAGCTGGGACAGGCGGGTGGTAATGCCACGCTAGCAATTCTCAGTGAGCCTATCAAGGTCGATTCTGTTGGTGCAACGGCAACCTGGCGATTTACTCCTCAAACATCTTTCTCAGTATCGGGTGCTTTGCTTTTCGCCAATTTATCGAATGTAGATGCTTCTACAACTTTTAGTAGCTGGTCAGCTGGGTTGCATATTAGAGACATCTTCGGTAAAGGAAACGCAGCCGCAGTAATTTTCGGACAGCCGCTTTACCGACAGTCTACAGGGGGAATTGCTGTTCGTCCTGAAGACACGACTCCTTACCATTTAGAAACTTTCTTTAACTACAGGGTTAATGACAATATCAGCATTACCCCTGGCGTATTTTGGCTATTCAACCCCGAAGGATTTAGCGCCAATGACACAGCAGTTGTAGGTGTACTTCGTACCACTTTGACTTTTTAGTACCAGGATGAGGCATTGGGAGTGCTGTTAGCGGTAGCGGGGCGATGAGCCACGTGCTGAGTTATACCGTTTCACTTTAATTATGATACAAATACGTTGGTAGGGGCACGGCAATGCCCATTGGTGTCAACTTAAGCTTAAACGCTTGTCCCACATCCGCTTTACCCCCCTTAATCCCCCCGATGGATTGGGGGGAAAAAGGAATCTAGTTCCCTCCCCTTTACAAGGGGAGGGTTAGGGTGGGGTAACGCGGTAAGTAACGGTAAATATAGCAACAGCCTTGGTGGTTAGGACATCAACAGATGATAAAACCTAGACACAAAAAGACTTTTCACCCAGTCCCCAGTCCCCAGTCCCCAGTCCCTTGCTATAAATGAACTCAACATCACGTCTTGACAAGGGTTTCACGTTAAGTTGACACCAATGGGCAATGCCGTGCCCCTACGCGAAATCTATATGTATCAGGGTTTTAGTGAAATGGTATTAGGAGTGCTGAGTTAGGAGCGAATTCTCCCCTCTGCTCCCCCATCTCCCCCACTGCCCTCAAAGTAAATAGAAAAGACTTCTGGAATTTCTACGGTTATGACAGAAGGCAACAGTAGGATACACTGGCTCTTGAATACACTAGAAGTTCCTGGGCGAGTTGGTTTGCTGCTGCTGGTTACTTCTTTCCTAGTATCCTACGCTTTTTCTTGTATGAAACTTACTCAAATCTACGGTAAGTCCCCCCAAGAAGTTTTTTTTGCATCTACTAAAGACTCCCACTGTTTTCGGTCTATAGCTTTAGAATATTTACAAGCTTTAATTACAAATTAGCTCTCTGTAGAAAAACCGCTGTTTTTGCTGTCTGGGCTTACGTCTTACCTGTTTTTATCACAATTTGTGTAGCTTAGTCAATCAGCGAATTCAGTTAATATTAAGCCTGTTTTACTATTTAGTTTCTTACCCTGACTATTAGACTCCTAGTGTTCATTTCATTTTGTTCAATAGCTTTTAGCCCTTATCGCTCCCATGCTGACCCATCATCGCAAGCCCGTGTGCTTATCAATTATTTCTACTGACCTACCAATCTGGTCTGTTGTTGAAACCGCCGGGACATTGTATCAAAAAGATACTGACCGATTTCATCTACTGTTGACTGCACCGCCCCTAATTACTTGCGAAGTCGAGAGTGTCCTCAGTCCAGAGGATGCTTCTCCTCAAAGTAAAAGCAAAGCCTACGCTCCTAGCAGTCCGAGAATTTTATGGTTGGAGATTTCTCCATATCGGGTAATTATGACTATGCAAGGTAACGCCCAAGTGAGTTATCGTCACTTCTGGGAACAGGGTGTTTATGGCATTAGTCGTTATTGGTTGCCAACTGAGTCGTTGCAATCTAACGATCCGATTCGTTTACGAAATTTTACTAGTAGCCTAACTCTCAATGGACATCCCTTACCAGAGCATTTACGACTGGAATATGAATTGTGGGCAGAAAAAATCCAACTAGGATGCTACATCCTGAATTTGGAAATTAAGCATTGATATCAGGGGAGTGGGGAGTGGGGAGTAGGGAGATGAGGGGAAAAGGGGCAGAGGGGCGAATAATAACAACAGTCAACATTGTCAATGCCCCATGCCCAATGCCCAATGCCCAATGCCCCATGCCCCATGCCCCTTTCAACCAAAATAGCTCGGTTGGTTTCCAGGTTTCCATTTAATGTTGCAACCAACACTCGGCTTTTGGTCAGTTGTAACAGGTTTATCCGCTAACACTGCTTCAATGGCTCCACGTAAATCTGCACCCGTTACAGGTTTACCGTTACTAGGGCGACTATCATCTAATTGTCCACGATAAACAAGTTGGCGCGAACCATCAAATACAAAAAAATCTGGTGTGCAAGCTGCTGTGTAAGCCTTTGCTGTTTCTTGGCTCTCGTCATAGCATAATGTAAAACTAAATCCTTGTTCTGTAGCAAATGCCTGCAAAGATTCAGGTGCGTCATCTGGATAATTCTTCGCGTCGTTAGCACTAATGGCAACGATCGCTAAATCACTTGTGAAATAATCTTTTCCTATCTGCACTAATTCTTGTTGCACATGCTTGACAAATGGGCAATGCCGACAAATGAACATTACCAACAGCGCTTTTTTATCTGCAAAGGTCGAAAGTGAAGTTGTCTTTCCAGATACAACTTCTGGTAGATGAAAATCTGGTGCTTTGGTGCCTAGCGGCAACATTGTTGAAGCTGTTAAAGCCATAGTTCACCCGATATTTTTACCCTGATAAAAGCTTTTGCTATCAGTATGTTTTCAACATATCACTAAATTTTCCATAAATTTAAGAGACGGGAAATTTCCCGTCTCTTAATTGTTTTGAAAGTTATTTTATATAAATCAGTTATTACAGGCTTGTCAAAAAACCAATGATTCCGTGTCCTGTTAGTACTTCTAATGCTATCAGAGAAACAAAACCAATCATTGCTAGACGACCGTTGAGCAGTTCTGCGTATGTGGTGAAGCCAGTGCGATCGCCTTGCTCGTCTACATAAACTTTTGGCTCAAGCGCAAAGTTGTTCAATTTGCCTTGGTCGTCAATGATAGCGGCGGTTGTACGCATGTGATTATCCCCTGTTTTGTCTTATGTAAAGAAGTGTAACAAAGTTATTAATATTTGTAAAGTATCTGAATCTGTTTAAGTAGAAGTCCACGGCAGAGTATGATCAAGGATTGAGTTCAAAGCCATGTTTAACTTTCATAGGCTCTGTTCTCTGTTCTGATGCCCTCTCAATCACAAATCCATTTCCATACAGCCAATGCATCGATTTCGAGTAGAGGTTATTGCCAAAACCCCAAACCCGCAGCAGCTGATCTATGCCGCGATGCACCAAGACTATACCGATGGGTTCGTGTTTGATGAGCGCGACTCATGGCCTTCGGAGTCACAAAGCGGTGAAATTATTGTCAAGCGACTTTTAGCGGGAGAAAGAGGACATTATGGGCCTCTAGAGCATCCCCAGATTGTTTTCAACTGTGGTTATTTTCCCCACAGTGTTATGCAGCAGGCGCGTACTCATCGAGTTGGAGTATCGTTTGATGTACAGTCATTTAGGTATACCGGGAACCAATTTATTGATGTAGTAGAAGGCAAAAAGGACATAGAAGATGTTATTTATCTGCGTCCCGTTGGTTATTACACAGACAGGCAAGGGAAAAAGTACCACTACACACCAGAACAACGAGCAGCGGATTTGGAGTGGTGTCTAGAAGCAGCTAAACGATATAAAGCCGATTTTGAAGGTGGAATGTCTGAAGAACACGCCAGAGGTAAAGTGCCTTTTGACTATCGTCAGCATTTTGTAGTTAGTTTCAATTTAAGGTCTTTCTTGCATTTTTGTGACCTGAGAAATAAGAAAGATGCTCAACTTGAAATTCAAAAGTTGTGTGAAATGATGTGGCCTCACTTTGCAGATTGGGCACCTGCGATCGCCCAATGGTATGAAAAGCAGCGTCTAGGTAAGGCCAGGTTAGCACCTTAGTGAATAAAATTGAGATACCACTTAAGTGTCCCGGTCAATTTTCACAAAAAGCTGAATGGCCAAAGACCGCTTTCACCATGCAGTTAGAATGGCTCTGGAAAAAAAGTATGGACAATTACTACAAATACTGCGGGACACGCAAAAATTCAAGCTTGCAAAGAAACAGTAATACCATTTCACTAAATTATTGATACAAATTACTTCCCCTGCTTCCCCTGCTTCCCCTGCTTCCCCTGCTTCCCCTGCCTGCCATCTGTATCAGTCTTAAAGTGAAACGGTATAAGACTCGTTGGTACTTGTGCCAAAAAGCGTGTTTCTCAGAGGCAAGAATCTCCCGCTACACTGCTTTGCGGTGTAGCGGGGGAGTATCAATCATGTAATCTCAAAGTACGCGCAGTAAGCTAGGAATACTTTCTATCGCTTCAAAATCCCGAATTTCTGCCAAAGCTTGACGAAAGTTCCCTTCCCGCACATCATGGGTAACAACTACAATCTCTGCTAGTTCTCCTTGAAAGCCAGTTTGAACAATTGACTCTAAGCTGACGCCATAGTTACCAAAGCAAGTACCCAATTTACCGATAACCCCAGGTTGGTCATTCGTGAGGAAACGGGCATAGAACCGAGTTATCAATTCTGCCATCGGCGCAATTTGGCAATATTCCTGATGTCCACAAGCTAATAAGGGATTTGGAACTGCTGTATTAGTTTTGAGAACAGCAACTAAATTCAAAATATCAGATGTTACGGCACTAGCAGTTGCACCAGCACCAGCACCAGGCCCAAAAAACATTACTTGCCCGATGGGTTCTCCTTCCACAAGGATGGCATTGTAAACACCGTTGATGCTAGCCAAAGGATGTACTTTCGGTACTAAGGTCGGATGAACTCTTACCGACAGAGGAGATAGAGAAAGTGTCGCCGCGTCCCCACGTAAGAGCGTCCCCCCATTTTCTTCTGCCGATGTAATTCTTTTGGCGATCGCTAACAATTTAATTACAAATCCCAATTTTTCGGCGTAGGCAATATCTGTTTTGCTGACTTGCCGAATTCCCTCAGTATAGATATCTTTGAGGTGAATACGTCCACCAAAACCTAATGATGCCAGGATGGCAATTTTATCTGCTGCGTCTAAGCCATCAACATCAGCTGTGGGGTCAGCTTCAGCATAACCCAAGCGTTGAGCATCAGCCAAAACATCGTTGAAGTTGCTCCCTTCTGTTTGCATCCTTGTGAGGATGTAGTTAGTTGTACCGTTAACGATACCAATTACAGTATTAATACGGTTAACACTTAAGGACTGCTTGAGGGGTTGAATCACGGGAATCCCACCACCCACAGCGGCTTCTAACATGACGTATACGCCGGCTTGATTGGCAGTTGTGAAAATTTCTGCCCCAAAGCGAGCGATCGCTGCTTTATTGGCGGTGACTACATGCTTACCATTACTTAAAGCTTTGAG
Organism: Desmonostoc muscorum LEGE 12446; assembly: GCF_015207005.2. Classification (GTDB taxonomy): domain Bacteria; phylum Cyanobacteriota; class Cyanobacteriia; order Cyanobacteriales; family Nostocaceae; genus Nostoc; species Nostoc muscorum. The sequence continues at coordinate 5,223,617 of NZ_JADEXS020000001.1, read as the reverse complement.
GATGAGCGATCGCGCTGGCTCTAGTCCACCCATGACTTCCACAACTATATCCACCGCCGGATCGTTGACAATGGCTTCTAAATCTGTGGTCAACACATCCGTGGGCAATTCTACTGCACGGGGTTTATCTAGCGATCGTACTCCCACCCGGTATATTTCTATCTCTTGCAACAACGGGTGACGCCCAGTTTTATCTTGCAACAACTGTACTGTACCCGTTCCCACAGTTCCTAATCCCAGTATTCCTAGTTTCACACCCACAAATTTTGCACCCAATTTATTTTTAAGTGCTGAGTGCTGAGTGCTGAGTGCTGAGTAGTAAGAAGTAGTTAGTACTTTACCCTTCAGAACTGAGAACTCTTTCCTCAGCTATTTACAATATTCATAACAAAACAATTGTAGGGTGAGCATTGCCCACCCTACTCATTCATAACTCAGAAAGGGCTAAACGCCCCGCTACCGCTAACAGCACTTGGAATTTAGCACTTAGTAGGTTTCTACGTGCCAGCGACCGGCTTTCTTGAGTTGCTTCTGGTAATCACTCCAGGTGACACCTTCCTTAGCAGCAGCAGCAGTTAAGGCTGCATCGATACCTTCTTCCATACCTCGCAAACCGCAGATGTAGGTGTGGGTTTTTTCATTTTTAATCAACTGCCACAGTTCATCAGCATGTTCAGCTACGCGGTCTTGGATATACATTCTACCGCCTTGGGGATTTTTCTGTTCGCGGCTGATGGCAGCAGTTAGGCGGAAGTTATCAGGATATTTTTGTTGAATTTCTTCCAGTTCTTCCTTATATAACAGGTTTGGAGTTGTAGGTACGCCAAATATTAGCCAGGAAAATCCCTTAAATTGGTATTCTGGGTTAGCTGCTCTTTCAGCATCTTTAAACTGACGCCACAGGTAAGCCCGCATTGGTGCAATACCTGTTCCGGTTGCCATCATGATCACATTGGCTTCAGGATCTTCGGGTAACAACATTTCCTTACCCACTGGCCCTGTAATTTTCACTTCTTCCCCAGGTTTGAGGAAACACAAGTGTGTAGAGCAAACACCGTAGACTGTTTCGCCAGTTTCTGGGTGTTTGTACTCCAACTGGCGGACACACAGTGATACTGTTTTATCATCCACATCATCGCCATGACGAGTTGAGGCAATGGAATACAGTCTGAGTTTTTCGGGCTTGCCGTTCTTGTCCAATCCTGGTGGAATAATGCCGATACTTTGACCTTCTATGTACTTCAAATTACTGCCAGACAGGTCAAACTTAATGTGCTGAACAATACCAATTCCGCCTTCTTTGACTAATGGCTCATTAGATATTACCTTGCCAATAAACGGAGCATTGGGACGGTAAGTGTTAACAGGAACGTCACCGTGGTCTTTTTTGGCTTTCGCTTGAGTCATGGTGTTGCCTTTCTTGTCCTTGTTCTTGAGCTGTTCTTCAGCTGGTGGTTTAGCGAAGCCTTTGACTTCACTCTTAGTATTCACAGGTGTGGCTTTACCATTTCCTTCAGTGTTAGCAGTTTCCCCAGATTTAGCTAACTCACTCTCTTCGCTGTTAGCATTCCCAAGTGAGGCTTTACCATTAACTTGCCCTGAAGCAGTTACCGGCTGGATGCTAACAATTGTCCCGCCTAGACGAGTGATACGTCGCATTTCTTGATTCATGCGGTTGTAAGGCACTCTGATGAACACACTGCCACTTTTACGAATTGGGTAGTTCGTTTGATCAGTTTCTTCGCTCTGACGCAGGCCTACCACTTCGTAGAGGAAGACGCGGCTACCTAATTCTGTGTTGGCAGCACCCTCAACAGCACCTTGATTGTACATTCGTTCTACCACTCCGATATTTACTTAACCGTTTTTCAAAAAAAAACTGTTCCCATGCCATGTCAGCTTTAGTTTACCGGATTTTCGTTTCATAAAACTGACACTCTGGAAAAACGGCATCATTAATTGATGCCTTGCTAAGTACACTCACCGAAGACATGCAGGCATAGTAAAAAACACACCTGTTCACCTTCTAAGGTAAAGGATAAGTCTTTTGGAGAATGTTAATAATGAATCAATTTAATCTTTTCTTCGTTAACTACCACCGATACTTTTTCGCTAAATTTTGTCTACAAATACATAATGCTGTACAAAACAGCACAAACGTATCAATTGATGCACCTGAAAGCATGTTATGCTTGGTTTTACTTGGCGAAATTTACTACTATCCCAAAATATTCTTAGCTATTTTATTACTTGGTCATGTCTAACTACATGACTAGTACAACTCGAGCTAGGAATATAACGACACAGAGAACTGTGATTTAAGCTAACTATAATCAGTTTCACTTGATGTGAAAAATCTGTCAACCTCCATCAGTCGCTTGTTACTACAGTTTGTAATTTGACTTCCAGGCGTAAACCTGAATGGAATTACTGCTAATCCCTCTATTTCCTGAGCAAAAGCATCTGCTTACTGCATCCTTGGTAATTCCTTCGCCATCAACAAATTTACTTGCTGTTTTACCTATCCTTGAGTTTTGGAGATGTTTAATACAAGAAGCTTGTAGTATGGGGATTTTCACCCATTGGTTAAAGGCGATCGGGTTTTGGATATCTGGTTAAATTTTACTATTTTTGTCAACGGAATCGTTGAATGTTTACAACACTGGCTCTCGTATTTGAGCATATCCATAAATTTACACCCAAGAATTTTACTAAGGCAAGTTAGGGAGTCATTCGTTGGATAGATTTTGGTCTTAAATATTTTGAGCCTTGAGGGGCAATAAAATTTAGGAATGTCAAAAAGTTTGCTAGAGAAATGAATTATACCATTACAACTCCATAGTATAGAGTCATAACCAGCAGACAACAGAACTGTGGAACACTTACGGGTATTGTCGATCCCTCTTGGGAAATTAACAACTGAATCATCAAAATGATTAGTGAACCAGACTAATTCTTCTTGACATCAAATCTTGTATGGGATACCCCCTTCTGTTAAAATCAAATATACCACTAGGATTAAATACTTACCGGCACTTAAGATTCAGGCTAATCCGACGAGTAGCAACTTATGAGTTTTGAGTTTGTTGTTTACTTGTTGATGTCTTATAGCAGTGCTGGGTAGCAAGAACGCAGGACAAACCAAAGGGGTAAACTCCTGGCTTCAAAATCTGCTGTGTGAAAAATTATTGACACAACTTTAGTATTTAGAGGAGATTTATGACAAGTAAGCCGGAACGCGTGGTACTGATTGGAGTAGCCGGAGACTCTGGTTGCGGTAAATCTACGTTTTTGCGTCGTTTGATAGATTTATTTGGTGAAGATTTAATGACAGTCATCTGCTTGGATGACTATCACTCCCTCGATCGCAAACAGCGCAAAGAAACAGGGATAACTGCACTAGACCCCAGGGCGAACAATTTTGACCTGATGTATGAGCAAATTAAAGCACTCAAAAATGGTCAAGCGATTGATAAGCCGATTTATAACCACGAAACCGGCTTGATCGATCCGCCAGAGCGGGTGGAGCCAAATCATATTATAGTGGTTGAAGGGCTGCATCCTTTATATGATGAACGGGTGCGATCGCTAATTGACTTCAGCGTTTATTTCGACATTAGTGATGAAGTCAAAATTGCCTGGAAAATCCAGCGAGATATGGCTGAACGCGGTCATCGTTACGAAGATGTTTTAGCACAAATCAATTCCCGTAAACCTGACTTTGAAAAGTTTATTGAACCACAAAGAGAATTTGCTGACGTAGTTCTTCAGGTATTACCCACAAACTTGATCAAAAACGACACTGAGCGTCGAGTCTTACGGGTACGTATGCTCCAGCGGGAAGGTAAGGAAGGCTTTGAGCCAACCTACCTATTTGATGAAGGGTCAACAATTAATTGGACTCCCTGTGGACGCAAATTGACCTGTTCCTACCCTGGTATGCAACTGTACTACGGTTCAGATGTTTACTACGGTCGCTATGTCTCAGTACTAGAGGTAGATGGTCAATTTGACAACTTGGAAGAAGTAATTTACATCGAAACCCATCTCAGCAATACATCCACTAAATATCAGGGTGAATTGACTCACTTATTACTCCAGCACCGCGAGTATCCTGGTTCCAATAATGGTACTGGTTTCTTCCAAGTGCTTACTGGTTTGAAAATGCGTGCTGCCTATGAGCGCTTGACAGCTACGGAAGCAAAGTTAGCAGTTCAGGTTTAAAGCAGCAGTGTTTGTGTCAAAGCTTGCAGGGGCACTTTTCGGAGTGCCCCGCTTTTTTTGTATTGTTAAAAACATTTTTGGCAGAAAATAATTCGTGCAAATTCTATTTTCTTTACAGATTCTTAACTGTAGTTAGTAGTTTTGATCAATCTTCACAAGAGACTAACGACTTAAGTATAAATATTGTTATGATTTCATAAATTAGGTAGCTCAACTAAATACCCACATTTAGTCAGCGAAAATACACAAAGAAGGAGGAACTACCTTTGTCTCGTCGATATTTATTTACCTCCGAGTCAGTCACTGAAGGTCATCCAGATAAAATCTGCGATCAGATTTCTGATACCATTCTTGATGCCCTACTGACACAAGACCCCAGTAGCCGTGTTGCCGCTGAAGTAGTAGTTAATACTGGTTTAGTGCTAATCACAGGCGAAATCACCACCAAAGCCAATGTGAATTTCGTCAATCTCGCCCGCAAGAAAATTGCCGAAATCGGCTATACCAATGCTGATAACGGCTTTTCTGCCAACAGCACCAGCGTTCTGCTAGCTTTAGACGAACAATCACCTGATATTGCCCAAGGCGTCAACACCGCCCAAGAAACCCGCCAGCAAGATAGTGATGAACAATTCGACAAAATTGGCGCTGGCGATCAAGGTATAATGTTTGGCTTTGCCAGCAACGAAACACCAGAATTGATGCCCTTGCCCATCAGTCTGGCTCACCGTATTGCTCGCCGATTGGCAGCAGTTCGCAAAACAGGTGAATTGCCATACCTACGTCCTGACGGCAAAACCCAAGTAACTGTAGTTTACGAAGATGGACGTGCTGTAGGCATTGATACTATCTTGATTTCCACCCAACATACAGCCAGTATTGGGGAAATCACAGATGACGCGGCGGTACAAGCCAAAATTAAACAAGACCTGTGGTCAGCTGTAGTTGAACCTGTTTTTGGCGACATCGACATTAAGCCAAATGAGGAAACACGCTTTTTAGTCAATCCCACTGGCAAATTTGTTGTTGGTGGTCCTCAAGGAGACTCTGGTCTGACAGGACGGAAAATAATCGTTGATACCTACGGTGGATATTCACGACATGGTGGCGGTGCTTTTTCGGGCAAAGACCCCACCAAGGTAGACCGTTCTGCGGCTTATGCGGCTCGCTATGTAGCGAAGAATATTGTCGCTGCCGGGTTGGCAGAAAAAGTTGAAATCCAACTTTCTTATGCTATCGGTGTAGCGCGGCCAACCAGCATCCTAGTGGATACCTTTGGCACTGGCAAAGTGGATGAAGAAACCTTGCTGGAATTAATTAAGCAGCACTTTGAACTGCGCCCAGCGGGGATTATCCATACTTTCAAACTACGTAACTTACCAAGTGAACGAGGCGGACGTTTTTATCAGGACGTCGCGGCTTACGGTCACTTTGGGCGGAGTGATTTAGACTTGCCTTGGGAACAGACTGATAAAGCCGAATTGTTGAAGCAAGCAGCAAATGAGTTACTTTCGGCAGCAGCTCAAGCATTAACTTAAACTTGTACGTTACTAGAAAAAATTAGCTTGTTTATCTGAGGGTATTGTCAATTTGTGACAATACCCTTATTTATAGCTTTGATCGTGAACTTTCCAACTGCTTTCTGACTCCACCAAGGCGCGATCGCCAAAATAATCACCCTCAGCTAGGATATCCAACAGAGCCTGCTCGTCATACTTACCAACACCAATCTTGTTCACCTTGCCATCTGCGATCAAAAAAAGCTGATTGGCTGGCTGACCTGACTGGACTATTAAAGAAAAAAAGCAATACCTAGACTAAAGCAATTAAGTCAACAGTTGAGTAATTATTTGAAGAATAATAAGACAGTTAAGCAGATTAGTGAAAACATTTAAGACAGTTATTAAACAATAATTACTAATTGTAAATCTTTTGCTAATAAAAAAATCCCTCTGCCCTTATCATGTTGAAGTAATTACAAGGCAGAAGGTTTTATTTATCTTAATATTTTTGTAGGGGCAGGTCTAGGGAAAATGCTTGCAAACAGCTAGTTTCTTTGATTAAAAATCTGCAAAAACTTTTGTTGTGTTTATTTGAACCTGCCTACTTAGTTGAACCTATTTCCAATCGGGAATCTCGGCATCTTCTCCACCAATACCGATTCCAGTGTTAAATATTTCGGCATCAGTGAGATTGAGATCGTTCATTGATGCTTTATACACATTAGAATCGTGAATCGTCGCGCGAGTAAAATTTACGCGATCGAGATTGGCTTGCTTCATATTCACATTGGTGACATATGCTGATGTTAAGTTAGCACCCGCCAAGTTAGCACCAGTTAAGTCTGCACCTTCTAGGTTAGCCTCTACAAGGTTGGCTCCTTGGAGTTTAGCTCCTCTTAAGTCAGCACCAATTAAATGAGCGCCACTAAGGTTGGCTCCCGATAGATCACACTGGATACATTCCCCAGTAGAAAGCAGCTTTTGTAAGTCCTGCGGATTCTCAGCTCTAACCGAGCTAATGAAAAATAGGGGAGTTGCTAAGGCTGTGGCCGCTAATAGCTGGAGTTTCATAATTTTCCCCCTTGATTATCAAGTTGCGTCCGTTCTTTACCTCACAGTTCTATTATCTCACCAAACTTCTTCAGGTTACAGATTGACCTAACAAGTTTGTTGTGATATCGAAGCAAGGATGATAGAAACACAACAAATGCAATTTATTCTAATTTTTGGCTATTTTACGCGAATAAACTCTGAAAATCCACTGCTGTTAAATTAGTGTTAAATCTTTTGAAAAGCTTATGCCAACCGTCTGAGTTTTGCTGGATTAATAAGTATTTATACTTGAAAAATTAACGCTTTAGTTTAGTTAGGTATTACCCATTTAAGTTGCAGCTTAACTCGTGAGGTTACCCTTTGTCATTAGTCGTTGGTCATCGGTCATTTGCAAACGACCAATGACCAATGACTAATGACGCTTTTGAAGACAAAATGTAACATCTAGGCAGCTTAGCTTAACAAATACTGTTAGCCTAACTCCTGAGAAATTCTGCCATATACTGATTAACTAACTCTGGCTGTTCTTGTTGCACCCAATGGCCACAATTGGGAATGTACTTGATTTGAAAGTCTTTGACATAGGCTGCGGTGTCGTAGGTTAGTTCCTTGCCGAGTGCAGTGTCATTTTCCCCCCAAATCATCAGCGTTGGCACTTCCAGAATTCCCCAATTTGGATTTAGGATTCTCTGCCCAAAAATGTTGCGGTAATAGTTCAACATTCCTGTGAGGGCACCGCGTTTTGCAGCAGCATCTTTATACGCATTAATATCTGCTTGTGTGAAAGCGCTCTTATTAATTGCTGTGCCTTGAAAAGCTGTTTCAATTGCTTGGTAATCTGAAGATTGCAAAAGTAATTCTGGTATCCACGGGAGTTGAAAAATAAAGATGTAATAACTACGTAGCAATTGTTGGGGAGTGCGTAAGCCTTGGGCAAATTTAGCAGGATGAGGCAAGTTAAGGATAATTAATCGCTCGATCGCTTCGGGATGAGCATAGGCAAAACTCCAAGCGATCGCTCCTCCCCAATCATGTCCAACTAAAACACATTTTTCATATCCTAATCCTTTAATTACTCCCTCAACATCTTTGATAAATTCATCCATGACATAAGCTGATTGTTCTGTCGGCTTATCACTATCGTTGTAACCACGCAAGTCAATAGCGACGACTTTAAAATCTTGGGCAAATTCTGGTATTTGATGCCGCCAAGAGTACCAAAATTCAGGAAAACCATGCAACATCAACATCAAGGGACCTTCACCTTGGGTGACGTAATGTAGTTTCACGCCATTGGTAGTTATATATTCGTGTTTCCAAGAAGATTCTATTACAGACATAACTAATACAATTTCAACCTTATAAAGTACTAAATAATAATACTACCTTTAATATTATTTTGAGTAGCTTAACATCTATTGAAAGACAGTAGATAATAGCAATTCTTAGGAAACCTCTTAGAGAATTTATCTTGAGGTAGATGTCAATTGTGGCTATATATTGCTAAGACATAGACATAATTATTTTGAACTAATATGACACAACAATTAATACACCATCGCTCATCCTGGGTTGAGCGACTGGCACGATTTGGCTACGTTTCTAAGGGAGTAGTTTACGGTATCGTTGGACTGCTGGCAACACAGGCGGCTTTTGGCACGGGTGGTAAAACAACTGATACCCAAGGCGCTCTCGAAACAATTGTCAATCAGTCATTTGGTAAGTTTTTACTAATTTTGATTGCAATTGGCTTGATTGGATATGTAATTTGGCGTTTTGTACAAGCAATTAAAGACCCAGAAAATAAAGGTAACGACGCCAAAGGTTTAGCAATACGAATTGGTTATGCAATTAATGGCGTAATTTATGCAGGTTTAGCCTTAAGTGCTGTACAAATCGTTATGGGTAAAGACAGCGGCAAAAATAGTAATTCTACCGAAGATTGGACGGCACGTTTGCTTTCTCAACCCTTTGGTCAATGGTTAGTTGGAACTGTGGGAGTCTTGATAATTGCTCTAGGCTTCTATCAGTTTTATCAAGCTTTTAGTGGCAAATTTCGTAAAGAACTCAATTTAACTGAGTTAAGCAACACAGAAGCCAAATGGGTTATCAGGATTTCTAGATTTGGTTTAGCGGCACGAGGTATAGTATTTTGTATTATCGGCTGGTTTCTTATCGAAGCTGCAAGGCAGTCCAACGCCTCAGCCGCAGGAGGTTTGGATGAAGCATTGCAGACGCTAGCGCAACAGCCTAACGGAGCATGGCTCTTGGGTATTGTGGCGCTAGGTTTGGTTGCCTATGGGATTTATACAATAATACAGGCGCGGTATCGTCGGCTAGTCAATGTTTAGAGGGTGCAGCGCAGAAAATTTTAGTTTCTGAAAATGGCAATGATAGAAACGCGTGGTATCTGGCTGACTACTACTGATAGTAAAGTTCTCAGGTCAAAGGAACGCATTGCCGAGGCGATGGATTTTCTTGCTGAGACGGGATTTAATGTCGTGTTTCCCGTTGTTTGGAATCAGGCTGTAACTTTGTATCCGAGTCAGACAATGCTACAGAATTTTGGGGTTGAAATTGACCCTATGTCTGTAGGACGCGACCCTTTAGAAGAAGTGGTGGTAGAGGCGCGGCGAGTTGGCTTGAAAGTTATTCCTTGGTTTGAATATGGTTTTGCCAGTTCTTACAATTTAAATGGCGGTATACTTTTACAGAAAAAACCCCAATGGGCTGGGCGCGATCGCAATGGTAATTTACTCAATAAAAACGGCTTTGAGTGGTTAAATGCCCTCGACACCCAAGTGCAGGAATTCTTATTGAATTTAGTGTTAGAAGTTGTAAAAAATTATGATGTTGATGGTATTCAAGGGGACGATCGCTTGCCAGCATTCCCCTGTGAAGGTGGCTACGATCAACTAACTTTAACACGCTATCGGCAGGAATTTAATCGCAACCCACCACAAAATCCCAAGGATAGGCAATGGCTACAGTGGCGTGCAGATATTCTCACCGATTTCTGGGCGCATCTTTATCAGCAAGTCAAAGCAGTGAATCCTAATTTATTAGTAGCGATCGCACCTAATATTCATGATTGGGCTTTTCAGGAATATCTGCAAGATTCACCCACATGGCTGAAGCGGGGAATAGTCGATATAATTCACCCCCAGATTTATCGCCGTGACTTTAGGAGTTATCAGGCGATCGCTGATAAACTGGTAACTCAACAATTCACTGATACAACCTTGTCGAAGTTAGCGCCAGGAATTCTGATGAAGCTTGGCAGTTATTGTATTAGTCCAGAATATTTGGTGCAGGCAATTGAATACAATCGCCAAGTTGGCATTCAAGGTGAGGTATTCTTTTTTTATGAAGGGTTGCGAGAAAATAATCATGCCCTAGCGAAAGTTTTGCGAAATGGGGCTTATGCTAAATCTGCATCGTTTCCTACTTTGTCAGATTTGAGTCGGGGTGGTGGGAGTAATAAAAAGTCAGCTGCAATTTGGCAAGGGGTAGCGAGGTTTTTGAGAAATCTTTAGCATTTATCGATGAAAGTTATCAAGCACAAGCGCTCCAGATGCACAGAAGTGAGATAGTTAGAAGCGCTAGAACTAAAATCTGCAAGAATTGCTATTTGCTGAGTAAATTGGGATATAGAGCCAGAAAAAACTTCTGTGTAAACTTGACCAGCAAATGGTATGAAAAAATATTATCAAGACTTTTTAATTCGTGATTGGGTGCAAAGCGATCGCACCAGAGCTGCCCAAGTGATCAATTATGTATTATCAGAATACGGTTTGGGTTGGGAACCAAACGGTGCAGATCGAGACGTGCTGCAAGTAGAGGAATTTTATTTAGCTACTGGGGGAGAGTTTTGGGTAATTGAACACCAAAGCCAGTTAGTAGGTACTGGGGCATACTACCCCATCAAACGTGGTAAAAAAGCTGTAGAAATCCGCAAAATGTATCTTTTACCGAGCATTAGGGGTTTAGGATTGGGGAAATATTTGTTACAACAGCTAGAAGTAGCGATCGCCGAACGTGGTTTTGAGCAAATTTGGATTGAAACTGCCAGCGTTTTGGTAGAAGCAGTCAAGCTGTATGAAAGCAACGGCTACAAAGCAGCAACGGGAGTTGAAACAACAAGGTGCGATCGTGTCTATCTTAAGTCATTGCTTAATGGTCATTAGTCATGGGGCATTGGGCATGGGGCATTGTTAACTAACAAAAGACAAATGACAAGGGACAAAGGACAATTCTAAATGCACACTTGGACTAAAAATTTCACAAGCTTACTTAATCTTTTTCTCCAATCCCATTGCCCACTGTGCCAACGCTCGACTTCCCAAGAAATCTGTCATAACTGCACTAAACAACTGCAAAAATGTCAACGTCAAGACCGAATTTCTTTGTGGCAAGAACAACTACCAGTGTTTGTCTGGGGTCAGTATGGGGGTCCAGTCAAAAGGGCGATGGCGGCGTTGAAATACGAAAATCAGCCCCAAATAGCTCGTCCTTTGGGTCAATGGTTAGGAGAATCTTGGTTGTTAAATTCACCCCGACGAGATAGCCAGACTGTGGTAGTTCCCATCCCACTCCACGCTAGCAAGCAAAGGCAACGAAAATACAATCAAGCTGCACTAATAGGACAAAGCTTCTGCGAAATAACTGGATTAAAATTGAAACTAAATGGATTAACAAGAGTGCGACAAACTGAAGCACAATTTGGTTTATCTGTATCTGGGCGAGAACAAAACTTGTCCAAAGCTTTTGCTGTTGGGCAAGATTTTCGCCATAGCCCTCCAAATGTCCCAGTGCTGTTAGTGGACGACATTTATACTACTGGTGCTACTGCCAGATCTGCTGTGCAAACACTTCGTGAGTATGGAATTGTAGTCTTAGGACTAGTAGCAGTAGCCACTACCGTCAAAGACGGATAAATCCAGAATTAATGGGCAACGACAACACAAAAGTGTATGAGTTGACCAATTTACCCTATTTTTGTGGAAAAATTGCTTGAAATGTATGAATAAAGCTTTTGCGGCGGGTTTAAAACAATTGATCGTCGTTCCTGCCACGTTGCTGGCAATAGTTACAAGTACAAGTGCAGCTTTGGCTCAAAATAAGTTGTATAGTCCAATTCCTTTATCTAACAGTACTGAATTTTCTGATAGCCTTTCAGACAAAGACATTCCCACAGGTCAAGGTGGGTTTGCCCGTGATTACACAGTCAAGCTAGACAAGGGCGATAATTTAGCAGTTGACCTCTCGTCTGAAAGTTTTGACAGCATCATCACACTGCTAGCACCCGATGGTTCCACTTTAGCAGAAAATGATGACGGCCCTGATGGTAGTAGCAATTCTCTCCTATTTACTCGCATCGTAGAGACAGGGACTTATGTTATCCGCGTCCGGTCTTTTGGAGAAACTGGAGTTGGGGCTTTTAAACTCAAGGTGACAAAATTGCAACCGATTAAATGAAGTGGGGAGTGGGGAGTGGGGAGTGGGGAGTGGGGATTGGGCATTGGGAAGAAGCAGGGGGGCAGGCAGGGCTGATTCATTCCCCAAAGAGCTTTAAAAATCAAGGGTTCTAGCGATTAAAAATTAGTTATTTTGTTACTGGCGTGCCGATGAAACCAACTATTTTACTGATATTTCAGTGCTTAAATGTTCATCTCTTCGTCACGCTTACTTACAATTTTCTTGCTAACCATCTTGACAAATCCTGTTTGAAATGGAATGAAACAGCCCTGGGGGGGCAGGGGGGCAGGGGGCGGGGGGCAGAGGGGAAGATTTTCTCCCCTGCTCCCTGCTCCCCTGCCTCCCCATCTCCCTCATCTCCCTCATCTCCCTCATCTCCCCATCTCCCCACTCCCCACTCCCCACTCCCTAAAAAGCAGTCAATACACACAAAAATAAGGCTTCAGTCCACTCAACGACTGCGCCGTAGGTATCTCCCGTGTGTCCGCCTAATTTGTGGTTGAACCAGGCTGCTGTGAAAATGGCGATCGCACTTCCAGCAACTATCATTCCGATTGCCAAAAATAACTGCTGTTTATCTATCAGCCAGAGTAAACCACTCAAACCCAACAACAATAACAATCCCGGTAACAAATCCTTGTAAGAACGAATGGCTTGTTTGTGAAAAGCACCTTTGCCAGTTGGTTTGAGGTAAGGATATCGAGCGATCGCTACTTGCTGTCCCCAGCGTCCCCAACCACAAGCAGCCATCAACACCAGCCAACGGTTGTCTGGCATATCCGTTAAAGCTGTTATTTTTAATAGTACTAAGGCGATCGCTGCCATTGCCCCAAAGGCACCTGTGGCACTATCCGCCATTACTTCCAATCGCCGATCTGGATCACCCACTGCCAAGCCATCGGCAGTATCCATTGCCCCATCTAAATGCAGCCCTCCAGTTATCGCAATCCAAAGACTTACTACCAAAGCACTACGAGTTAGCACTGGTATACCAATATAATTCATCCCCGTGTCCAGTAACCCTAAAATTCCCCCAATTATCAACCCTACAGTCGAGACTAGACCTGCCACACCCCGAAAATCTAATCCATTCAAATACGGCAGTGGAATAACTGTGTAAAATATAATACTCGCCGCTAGGTTTAACAGCAGGTTTTTCCACCATTGTTGCTGTTTGATCATTTGAGTTAGATTGTTAATTGCTGGAAAATAATCTAAGTTTCAGTACAAATGACATCTTTCAACTTTAAAGCTTTAGATAAGATTTACTTCCATTAGAGATTATCCCAGAAAATTTTGTTATGCTGAGCTAAGTGGTAATCCCATTTACAACAGTGTTTTTTATACAATCTGTGCTGAGTAAAATTACAATTCCATCAAGGAGCAAAATTAGTGTTTTGTATTTGTTAACTAAAAACTGACTCCAGATTATGAACTGGGGCGCTAGGTAGAAAAATCCACATTTTGGGATTGGAGATGCAGCACTAACGCAGAATTTAAGAAAGCGTCAACATGCTAAGATGCCAATAGTGGAAAGGGGAGAGAACCACCTCTAGCTTAGGTGACGCAAGAAACCTAATCTAATTAAACCCGTTGCTCCAGCAAATCTCTCGAATTCAATTTGGGAAAGTGTCAAACAATTTTGGATTTTAGATTTGCGATTTTGGATTGACCCCGCGCCACTTGGGGTGCGGGGCGTTATGATTTGAAATTTTGGATTTTGGATTTGTTCCGCCCACGCTTAGGCGGGGCATGTAGCTTGCTTCTCCGTTCGCGTAGCGTTCCGCAGGAAAGGAGTACCGAAATAATCTAAAATCTAAAATCTAAAATCTAAAATCTAAAATTGGCACCCTCAATAGACGATCGCCCCAAAAAATTGATATTTTTTTAAATATAGGGAGTAAACAAGCTATTCAATCTGACTGTTTAGCTATGTTGTAACTCTCCGTAGCTCAATCGCTATTTCCCTATGAGTCACCATCTACCCGACGCCAGGATACCAGCTCCGTGCATTGTGAACGCGGGCATCATTGTGAACAAGCTCGACATGCGGCGATTGCTGACAGATTTAGGTCGAGTCCACTACATCTACACCCAAGAAGATAAGGTACTGAGCGAGGGTGAAGGGGATGTGATGGAAGTTTTTGCCAATCCACAAAGGTCTACCTTAGTGGCTAACCACGCGCTATATTTGAATCTTTGTAGTTTTGATTACTTAGAACTCAAACAGTCGTCACCAGAAGAAACCTACTTTGATTTGATGCAAGAAGGAGTGTGTCTACGATTGATCCCTCGGTCAACTCCTCTGCAAGAGCGACGTGAGCGAAGCTTCAATGTCAGCGCCATAGAAGCGATGATGGAGCAAGTACTCTCAGCTAGGTGGGATGCAGAAATTGATGATGATTGTTCTGATTGTTTCTAAATAGCAACTGTTATACAAATTTTATGTGAGGCTGCGCTTTATTGATGTAGGGGCAATTCATAAATTGCCCCTACATCATGTAGTTTTGCGTAAGTTATATAGGCGCATCTTCAAAAATTTAAAATGGTATGAGTGCCAATTTTTCATTTCAATGTCTTGCTTGCTGTAGTCAGACAAAAGCTAGAGCAGGAGTGTTTTTTACCCCTCACGGCCCTGTACAAACCCCCAGATTTATGCCAGTGGGGACGCTAGCCAATGTCAAAACCATCACCCCTTCTCAGCTACGGGATACTGGGGCACAAATGATTTTATCTAATACTTATCATCTTCACCTGCAACCAGGGGAAGCGATCGTCGCTGGTGGTGGTGGGTTGCATAAATTTATGGGTTGGAATGGGCCGATGCTCACAGATTCGGGTGGGTTTCAGGTCTTCAGTTTAAGTGAGATGCGAAAAATTACTGAAGAAGGTGTAACTTTCCGCTCACCCCATGATGGACAAATTATTAACTTAACACCAGAACGCTCGATTGAGATTCAAAATACTCTAGGGGCAGATGTAATCATGGCATTTGATGAATGTCCGCCCTACCCAGCTACTCGCGAAGAGGTAGAAACTGCCACTCAGCGGACTTACCGCTGGTTAGAACGCTGCATAACAGCTCATCAACGCAGTGAGCAAGCGTTATTTGGGATTGTGCAGGGAGGCGTGTATTTAGATTTGCGTTGCCGTGCGGCTGAAGCTTTGGCTAAGTTGGATTTGCCGGGATATGCCATTGGTGGCGTCAGTGTAGGAGAACCGCCAGAATTGATGGCTGAAATTGTAAAAGTCACAGCACCACTTCTACCCCCCGAAAAGCCGCGTTACTTGATGGGTGTGGGTACTTATCGAGAAATGGCGATCGCCATCGCTTCTGGTGTAGATTTATTTGATTGCGTAATTCCCACACGCTGGGCTAGACATGGGACGGCAATAGTCCAAGGCGATCGCTGGAATTTGAAAAATGCTAAGTTTCGTGAAGATTTTGCGCCCATAGATGAAACTTGTCCCTGTTACACTTGTCAAAATTTCAGCCGTGCTTACGTATCTCATTTAGTGCGATCGCAAGAAATTTTAGCTTACACCTTGTTGAGCATTCACAACATTACTGAACTAATTCGCTTTACCCAAAAGATTAGAGAAGCAATATTAAGCGATCGCTTTACCACAGAATTTGGTCATTGGCTTGAAGAAGTGGGGAGTGGGGAGATGGGGAGATGGGAAGATAAGGGGGATAACTAATGACAAATGACAAATGACCAATGACCAATGACCAAACCATGTTAAGATATTTCTCAATTATTAACGCTGTGTTGGATAGGTGGATTTAAACAAACATGGAAGCAGCACTTTTATTAGCAAAACTGCCTGAAGCTTACCAAATCTTTGATCCCTTAGTGGATGTTCTCCCAGTTATCCCCGTATTCTTCTTGTTGCTTGCTTTCGTTTGGCAAGCAGCTGTGGGGTTTAGGTAAGTTAATTTATCTTTCAATTGTTTATTAGGACAGGTACTATGCCTGTCCTATTTTTGTGGCGTTATATTCGTTAAATTAACATTTATTAATATTTTGTAATGAATTATGATAATAAGTAAGATATGAATCAAGCCATGTCAATATGAAGCCTTGAAAGCAAAGCTTACAGTCAAGGAGGAATCTAGCTATGGGTAATATCAAATTCGTTAAAGAAAATAAAGAAGTAGTGGCGGCGGATGGTGCAAATCTCCGACTCAAAGCGATGCAAAATAACATTGATATATATACGTTGATTGGCAAGATGACAAATTGCGGTGGCTACGGTCAGTGTGGCACTTGCATTGTCGAGATAGTGGAAGGACAACAGAATCTTTCCCCCCGTACTGACGTAGAGAACCGGAAATTAAAGAAAAAACCCGACAATTACCGTCTTGCTTGTCAAACTTTAGTGAATGGCCCTGTCAGTGTGGTCACAAAGCCTTAAGTTTTTTGGAATTATGCGTCGCTAGCATTTAAGTAAGTAAAAAATTTGAGCCAACTCTGTCATCGATGATGATATCCTAATGGTGTTGATTGGAAATTTAAGAGAGGCTTTTTTGCCATGCAAGTTAACGACCTGGGGTTCGTAGCGAGCATTTTGTTCGTACTTGTGCCCTCTGTGTTTTTACTAATTCTGTACATCCAAACTGCTAGCCGCGAAGGTGGAAAAGATACTTAAGGGTTTGTGTATAAAATAAAATCCCTGCATTAATCATGTAGGGGTTTTTATTTACAGCAGAATTCAGGAGCGGAGCCGGAGACGCTCCGCCGACCGTCAGAATGGGCTACGCCCCGCTGCGCTAACAGAATTAGAATAGCTCTATACCTCACTTTAATACCTAGATGCTGTACTTCACGCTTCTTGAAATCTGCTGTATCAACGTGCCCAGTAGTAAAGGCAAAATCTGACTTGTTTGCTATGTGAGTACGATAATTCTGATACTCAGCACTTTTTAACTTAATCGATAGTTCGCGCTAATAACACTGGACAGGTGGCGTTGACTCGCACATAATCAGACAAAGAAGCGCCAATGAGTCGGTCGATATCAACAAAACTCTTAGCGATCGATGGACGACGATCTGGAGAACCGAGCAATAATAAGTCTACATTCAACTCCTCTGCTAATCGACAAATTTCTTCACCAGGTTTGCCACTGCTGATATAACAACGAGATTTGATGCCGAATTTTTCAGCTTCTGCAACGGCGGCTGCCAAAACTGGATTTTTGTCGGAAGTAACCTGAGTTATTTCTGATTTTTTACCGCCTAAATCTGTGGTAATATTTGCCAAAATCAACTCACCACCCTGAATATCTCGCAGCAAAAATAGTGCCAATTTCAAGCAATTTTTTGCTGCATCAGAATTGTCTATTGCCACCATAATGCGCTTAATTCTTTTGACATAAATGTCATCTTTGACCAGCAACATGGGGCGAGAAGATAGCTGAAAAACGTACTGACTGACCGAGTTGGATAAAATGGATTGTAGCCGCTTGAGTCCCCGTGAACCCATGATAATTAAATCAGCGTCGATTTCATCAGCTACTTGACAAACTACATCCTTGGGGTCACCTTGGCGCAAAATTGAAGAAACCTGGCTAGGATCGAGGTTTAAAGTTTGAATGGCATTAGCCAAAAGTTTACCACCATCTTCCCATTTAGATGTCATGGTAGCAGCAGTACTTTGGGCCTGAACAACATGCAAAACTGTAACTTTTGCAGATTGAATTGAGGGGATTTCTTTGAGGGTTTTGAGCATTTCTTCCGCATGTCCCAATCCCGATATAGCCAGCAAAATTTTTTGTATCATCTTACGTGATTGTTGTTAAGTTGACTTTTGTTTTCGTTGTGATTATTTGCTTAAGGTCGGATTTTCACCGCCTTGTTTGACAATCTAGTTAGCAAGTTTGGACAAATAAATTTTGTTTTTGGTTTTAATATTCAAACAAACACTTAATTTTATTTGCACCTACTTACTTAATTTTTCAACTAGACTTCAATCATTAAGCATACTCTCAATTTAGCTTGATAAATTTAATAAATTATGATGTTAGTTATTATTTTTAATCTATATTAACTTTTTTTAATTAGAAAGTAGTTAAGTATTGCAAAGAAATGCAAAATCAATCCTTGAGGAACATTTATATAGTAGAAATATATGATATTGAACTGTTACGTTTTGTCTTTTACAAATAACAAATGACCAATGACTAATAACAAATGACCAATGACTAATGACAGACACCTTACTCAGTTTTTTCAAGTCAGGATAATTCACTAATTAACCGTCTTCAGGGCAACTCCAGAGGCAGCTACAATAGTACTCTAAGGAAGAATTATGCCCAAATTAGTGATATTATGACCTCTGCTACAACTGTAAAAACTGAGTACGAAGCGATTATTGGTCTAGAAACCCATTGTCAACTCAGTACTAATACCAAGATTTTCTCCAGTAGCTCTACAGCATTCGGTGGTGACCCCAATACTAATATTGACCCAGTTTGTATGGGTTTACCTGGGGTCTTACCTGTACTAAATCAAAAAGTATTAGAATACGCCGTCAAAGCTGGTTTGGCACTGAATTGTCAAATCGCTAGATATAGCAAATTCGACCGTAAACAGTATTTTTATCCGGATTTACCGAAAAATTACCAAATTTCTCAATATGACTTACCGATCGCTGAACATGGTTGGTTAGAAATTGAGTTGGTAGACGCTGAGGGAAAACCCACCCGCAAACGCATTGGCATCACGCGTCTGCACATGGAAGAAGATGCAGGAAAATTGGTACACGCAGGCAGCGATCGCCTTTCGGGTTCTACCTATTCCTTGGTAGACTACAATCGCGCAGGTGTACCGTTAGTAGAAATTGTCTCGGAACCAGACTTGCGTTCTGGACTCGAAGCTGCTGAATATGCCCAAGAGTTGCGCCGGATTGTCCGCTATCTCGGTGTCAGCGACGGGAACATGCAAGAAGGATCTTTACGTTGCGATGTCAACATTTCCGTGCGTCCATTGGGACAAGAGAAGTTTGGCACCAAAGTAGAAATTAAAAACATGAACTCCTTCAGCGCCATCCAACGGGCGATTGACTACGAAATTGAGCGCCAAATCGCAGCTATTGAAGCAGGCGATCGCATTATTCAAGAAACTCGTCTGTGGGAAGAAGGCGCTCAACGTACAATTAGTATGCGGGTGAAGGAAGGTTCCAGCGATTACCGCTATTTCCCCGAACCAGATTTAGCGCCAATTGAGGTGACAGACAAAGAGTTAGAAAAATGGCGTAGCGAACTACCAGAACTACCAGCCCAAAAACGCCATCATTACGAAAATGAATTGGGGCTTTCGGCTTATGATGCGCGAGTCTTGACAGAAGATCGTCCTGTATCCCAATATTTTGAAGCGGCGATCGCATCTGGTGCAAATCCCAAAGCTGCTGCAAACTGGATTACTCAAGATATCGCAGGATACCTCAATAAGCAAAAACTCAGTATCACTGCGATCGCCCTAACTCCCAGCAATTTAGCTGATATTATCACCCGAATTGAAACGGGCAAAATTAGCAACGCCCAAGCCAAAGAAAAGCTGCCAGACTTACTCAGTGGTATTTCTCCGGAAAAAGCTTTTGCTGGTCAAGAACTAATCACCGATCCTACCGTACTCGAACCCATCGTTGATGAAGTCATAGCCGCCAATCCCAAAGAACTAGAAAAGTATCGCAACGGTAACACCAACCTCAAAGGCTTCTTCGTTGGACAGGTTTTGAAAAAGACAGCCAAACGTGCCGATCCCAAGCTGACTAACGAATTGGTTGAGAAAAAGCTCAACGCCTAGAGTGGGGAGTGGGGGTGGGGAGATGGGGGAGTGTGGGGAGTGTGGGGAGTGTGGGGAGAAAGAGAATTTATGCTTCTCTCTCCTCCCACACCTCCAATGCCCCATGCCCCATGCCCCATGCCCCATGCCCGCATCTCAGTATTTTCCCGGTGTCTCTTCACGGAATCTTCATAATAAAACTGGTGACAACCCTCATACCAAAAATGGTATGCTCTGGTAAGTAGATGCACCCTGATGATCTGGAGAGCGACTTAAGTAGCTCTCCTTTTTCGCATTTGTCTTTAGTCATAAGAAAGGTAAAAATAATTATGCTAACGGCCAAGTGGTGCATTATTATTTATTGCCATCAGCAAATAAACTCACAATCAAAGCAACTAGGGAGTGGGGAGTGGGGAGTGGGGAGTGGGGAGAAGCTCTTACGCGGGGACGCGGGGATGAGGAGACGTAAAGGTAAGGAGAATAACTCTTAATTCCTAACTCTTAACTCAGCACTCATCACGGGCTAAACGCCCCGCTACCGCTAACAGCACTCATGACGTTGTAAGGAATAATCATGGCAGATTGGCAAAAAATAACAGGTGGCATCACAGCACCAAGGGGATATCAGGCGGCGGGAATTACCGCAGGACTGAAGCCTTCGGGGTTGCCGGATTTAGCTTTGATATTTTCAGATGTGGAAGCGATCGCAGCGGGTGTATTCACCACTAGCCAGGTGAAAGCTGCTTGTGTAGACTATTGTCGCCAACGCTTGCAAGCTAAACATAGCGCTCGTGCTATTCTCTGCAACGCTGGACAAGCAAACGCCGCTACAGGAAATCAAGGCTGGATTGACGCCCTAGAATCGGGAATGGCAATAGCTCAAGCACTGAATATTCCGTCTGAATCTGTGTTATTGGCGTCTACTGGCGTGATTGGTCAAAGAATTAAGATGGATGCTTTGCGAAGCGGGATTCCAAAGCTAGTAGCAGCACTATCAGAAACAGGCTCAGATGCCGCCGCCGGTGCGATTATCACCACAGATTTGGTACCAAAATCCATTGCCTTAGAGACAACTATAGGCGATCGCCCCGTGCGGATTGGTGGTATTGCCAAAGGTTCCGGCATGATTCACCCCAACATGGCAACCATGCTGGCCTTTGTGACCTGTGATGCTGCGGTTTCACCAGCCCTTTGGCAGCAGATGTTAGCCAGGGCAGCTGATAGAAGTTTTAATTCCATTACCGTGGATGGTGACACCAGCACTAACGACAGCTTAATCGCCCTAGCAAACGGTCAATCTCGCACCCCAGCAATTACAGAATTGGGTGCAGAATCAGAGAGATTAGAAGCGATGTTAACAGCAGTTTGCCAGCATTTAGCCAAAGCGATCGCTCGTGATGGTGAAGGTGCAACCTGCCTTATAGAAGTGGAAGTGACTGGCGCCCATGATGAACTCTCAGCCAGACAAATAGCCAAAACCATCGCTGGTTCATCCTTAGTTAAATCTGCAATCTTTGGACGTGACCCCAACTGGGGACGTATCGCCGCCGCCGCTGGACGCGCAGGTGTACTTTTTGAGCAAGAAAACCTGCAAATTAAGCTAGGGAATTTCTTAATGTTAGAAAACGGGCAACCATTACCATTCGACCGTGCAGCAGCCAGCACCTATTTGAAGCAAGCTGCGGTAGGTGCTTATCTCCAAGAGGATACAGTGTTAATTTCCGTTAGCGTTGGCAATGGTCATGGTACAGGTAAAGCTTGGGGTTGTGATTTGAGTTATGACTACGTGAGGATTAACGCAGAATACACTACTTGAAGAATACAGAATTCTGAATTCTGTATTCAGAATTGAGTCACCAGCGTTGAGCTGAAGTTCAAGGCTAATAGATGTAGATGTAGTGGCGTGGCAAGACTAAAATGTTGCAATAAATTTGTAGGTTGGGTTGAGGAACGAAACCCAACACCGAGATCCACGTTGGGTAACGCGAAAGCTCAACCCAACCTACTAATGCACTATTTTAGCCTTGCCACGCCACTACATTTACTGGCTCCCCAACCTACGCAGTATGATTATTAACCTTGGTATCGAAGTATTCTGAATACTGAATTCTATCTTCTTATTTTGTATTCTAAATCATTCAGTTTTTTTACTATGATTACGATTGATTTCGCTTATGATTTACTTTTTTGTAAATCATAATCTCAAGTTAATAGTATTCATAAATCAGACTTTATATATTAAGAATTACTACTATAGTTTAGGCAAATAGATAAATTTTTACTTATACATCCAATCTAATATTTATTTAATAAATGCCGACTCATAGTTAACAAATTCGGCATTAAAGGCTGTAAACTTATTTCAACCAGGTGAATAACACTTCTGCATCACACGAGAGCAGATTTAATCAATTGATTGAAATTTTGTTTTAGGCAGTAGCAATAGCCATTGATGAAATGGCTGACTTTGCCTTGCAAAATATAGCTTGATTACTCATTGAATTGCAAGAAATTAACGTTTTTCTTGCTTCAATTGTCGTGGCGATAAAAATAAAATTTACATTCGAGGAGATATTATGACAGAATTTTTTAATCGAATTTCTCGGCGCAAATTTATCTTCACAGCTGGAGCATCTGCGAGTGCTGTATTTCTCAAAGGTTGTTTGGGCAATCCACCTGAAAACCTAACTGGTGAAGCTACTCAAGCACAACCAACTGCTCAGTCAGTTGTTAATATTAGTCCTGAACAAACACCAGAAACTACTACAGTCAAATTAGGATATATTCCGATTGTAGAAGCGGCTCCTTTAATTATTGCTAAAGAAAAAGGCTTTTTCGCCAAATACGGCATGACCAAAGTTGACCTTTCTAAGCAAGCTTCTTGGGGTGCGGCTAGAGATAATGTAGAAATTGGTTCTGCGGGTGGTGGTATTGATGGCGGTCAATGGCAGATGCCAATGCCACATTTAATTACAGAAGGTTTAATTACCAAAGGCAATCAAAAAATTCCCATGTATGTATTATGCCAATTAATCACACATGGAAATGGAATTGCGATCGCCAGCAAGCACCAAGGCAAAGGTATCAGTTTACAACTGGCTAGCGCTAAATCCCTCTTCACCGAACTCAAATCCTCAACACCTTTCACCGCAGCATTCACCTTTCCCCACGTCAACCAAGATTTGTGGATTCGCTACTGGTTAGCAGCAGGCGGTTTAGACCCAGATACAGATGTCAAATTGCTCACAGTACCAGCAGCGCAAACTGTCGCCAACATGAAAACAGGAACAATGGATGCCTTTAGTACAGGTGACCCCTGGCCTTATCGCCTTGTTCAAGACAAAATTGGGTATGTAGCAGCATTGACAGCAGAAATTTGGAAGAATCATCCTGAAGAATATCTTGCCATGAGAGCTGACTGGGTTGATAAAAATCCCAAGGCAACCAAAGCAATTTTAAAAGGAATTATGGAGGCGCAGCAGTGGTTAGATAATTTTGACAACCGCAAAGAAGCGGCTGAAATTCTTGCTGGACGAAATTATTTTAATCTTTCGTCACCTGAGATTCTTGCAGATCCATACCAAGGCAAGTATGACATGGGTGATGGTCGCAAAATTGATGATAAATCAATGGCAGCTTACTACTGGAAAGATGAAAAAGGTAATGTTTCTTATCCCTACAAAAGTCATGATTTATGGTTCATTGTGGAAAACGTCCGCTGGGGATTTCTACCAAAAGATTACATTGCCAATAATGCCGCTAAAGCTAAGGAACTAATTAATAAAGTCAACCGCGAAGATATTTGGAAAGAAGCAGCCAAAGAAGCTGGTATTACTGTTGCTGATATTCCTACAAACACATCTCGTGGGGTAGAAGAATTTTTTGATGGCATCAAATTCGACCCTGAAAAGCCAGAAGAATATCTCAAGAGTTTGAAAATCAAGAAGGTCAATATTTAGTCATTGGTCATTGATAACTGACAAACAGCCAAGAACAAATAAAATTTGAGGAGAACATAGGTTATGACGCTCGCCCAAAAACGCCCTGCAAGCCCTAGATTTAATAATGGCTTTATATCTCGTCTTCAAAAGCAATTTCCTGACCTTATACCACCAGCGATCGCCATCACCATATTTCTAGTTCTTTGGCAACTTTTCGCTTGGACTCCCGGTGCAACATTACCAGGGCCGATACAGGTTATACAAGATACTTGGATACTCATTTTCTGGCCATTTTATGACCGAGGGGGCATCGATAAAGGTCTGTTTTGGCAGATTCTTGCTAGTCTCCAACGAGTCGCTATTAGTTATACACTTGCGGCAATTGTGGGTATTGGCTTGGGCATTTTAATTGGTGTTAATAAAACCATGTCCAAGGCTTTAGATCCTATCTTTCAATTGCTACGGACAGTACCACCTTTGGCTTGGGTACCAATTTCTTTAGCAGCTTTACGACAAAACGAACCGGCTGCATTATTCGTCATTTTCATTACTGCAATTTGGCCGATTTTAATTAACACTGCTGTCGGCGTCACCCAAATTCCCCAAGATTACAACAACGTTGCTAAAGTTCTGCAACTTAGCCGCAAAGAATATTTCACTAATATTTTGATTCCTGCGGCATTACCGTATATTTTTACCGGATTGAGAATTGCGATCGGTTTAGCTTGGTTAGCCATTATTGCTGCTGAAATCGTCATGTCCGGTATTGTCGGCATTGGCTTTTTTATCTGGGATGCTTATCAAAATAACAACGTCAGCGAAGTTATTTTGGCTCTAGTTTATATCGGTGTTGTTGGCTTAATTCTAGATAAAGCAATGGGTTGGCTGCAAAACAAGATTTTACCAGCAGAACAGAAGTAATGATATGGCAGAATTCAGAATTCAGGAGTCAGAATTCTGAATTCTGAATTTGCAAGTAAAACAGTCTTTATACGACGCTAGCAGACTTATAGGACTCATATTTGATTTTTGGGAAGCTAGGTACACCTTTATTCCTTCTTCCCAGTCCCCAGTCCCCAGATCAAACTAATGATAATCATTGATTTCTTCAATGATAAATCAATGGAAATGAACAATAAATCTTTTTGATAGTTAACTTTAGAAATTAGCATTTTACTAATCAAATATTTCGGGTAAATATAAGAAGTAAGCACACTTGCTCTAGATAATCTCTTGATTGGAGAAAACCAATGGTCGCACTCACACAGCCTACTCAAGTTATTCCTAATCCCGGACGTTTAACAATTGAAACTGTTGAAATTGCTCCGGAAACGACTGCTATCCGTTGCCTTGATTGGGATAGAGAACGTTTTGATGTCGAGTTTGGTTTACGGAATGGCACGACCTATAATTCTTTCTTAATTCAGGGAGAAAAAGTAGCCTTAGTTGATACTTCTCATAGCAAGTTTGAGCAGTTATATCTGGAGATAGTGGCAGGATTAATTGATCCAGCTAAAATTGACTACTTGATTATTAGTCACACCGAACCAGACCATAGTGGCTTAGTAAAAAATATTTTACAACTAGCTCCTTCCATTACCGTTGTTGGTGCGAAGATAGCTATTCAATTTTTGGAAAATATGATTCACCAGCCTTTTAAATCCAAGCTGGTAAAAAGTGGCGAGTTATTAGATTTAGGCAACGGACATCAACTAGAATTTATCTCCGCTCCTAACTTACACTGGCCTGATACAATCTTGACTTATGACCACAAAACCTGCACTCTTTACACCTGTGATGTGTTTGGAATGCATTACTGTGATGACCATACTTATGATGAAAATTTCGAGATCATCGAAGAAGATTTTCAATATTACTATGATTGTCTGATGGCTCCCAATGCTCGGTCTGTATTGGCAGCTTTAAAACGAATTGAAAAGTTAGAAATAAAAACAGTTGCCACAGGACACGGGCCTTTATTAAAAGAATATATTCCAGAATGGCTGGGACGCTATCAAAATTGGAGTTTAGAACAAGCCAAAACAGAGACATTGGTGGCTTTGTTTTACGTGGAAGATTATGGATATAGTGAAAATTTAGTAAGAGCGATCGCACATGGAATTGCAAAGACAGGTGTGGCGGTAGAATTAGTAGCTTTGAATAATGCCGAACCTCAAGAAGTGCGAGAATTAGTTGACCAAGCTGCTGGTTTAGTTATTGGAATGCCTCCGCAATCATCAGATGTGGCTCAGGCAGCTTTTAATATTATTTTAGCCGCTGCTCATAATAAACAAGCAATTGGTTTATTAGAGTCGGGAGGTGGAGAAGATGAGCCTGTTTTTCCCTTACGCAATAAGTTTCAAGAATTAGGATTAATTGAAGCCTTTACCCCAATTTTAGTTAAAGAAATTCCCACCAAAGCAACAGAACAACTTTGTGATGAAGCGGGGACAGATATGGGTCAATGGTTGAACCGCGATCGCACCATCAAACAAATCAAATCAATTAATAGCGAATTAGAGAAATCCTTAGGGCGGATTAGCACAGGATTATATATTCTCACCGCCAAAAAAGGGGAAGTTCAAAGTGCAATGCTGGCTTCTTGGGTAACACAAGCAAGTTTGAATCCCTTAGGCGTAGCGATCGCCGTAGCCAAAGACCGCGCCATAGAATCATTGATGCACGTTGGCGATCGCTTTGTCTTAAATATTTTAGAAGAAGGCAGATATCAAGGATTAATGAAACATTTCCTCAAGCGTTTTGCTCCCGGCGCAGATCGCTTTGCTGGAATCAAAACATACCCTGCTGCTACCAACGAATCCCCCATTTTAGCTGAAGCCCTGGCTTATCTCGAATGTGAAATCACCAGCCGCATGGATTGTGGAGATCATTGGGTGATTTATAGCACTGTCCAAACCGGCCGAGTTGCCAAAGTCAACGGACTCACCGCCGTCCATCACCGCAAAATTGGCAATCATTACTAAATGGGGCATGGGGCATGGCGCATTGGTAATTACCCATCTCCCTCATCCCCCACTCCCTACTCCCCACTCCCCACTCCCCATTTCCTCACACACAAAAAGCCATGTATAAGACTGCTCAAGATACCCCAATTCCCACCTATGAAATCCATCGCAAACGCATCGTCCAAACCTTGGAATTGATTCAAGATTTGATTGTGATTTCTCTGTGTCTCGGTTTATTTTGCTTCATGGTAATTCAGGTGAGAGATATGTTTTTCTCCCTGCTTCCCCCACTGGATTTTCATATTGTTACTGCCGATATTCTCTTTTTGCTCATCTTAGTTGAGTTGTTTCGACTGCTGATTATTTACTTGCAAGAACAACGAATATCTATTGGTGTAGCTGTAGAAGTCTCCATTGTTTCCGCCTTGCGAGAAGTCATTGTTAAAGGAGTTTTAGAAACTAATTGGAGTCAAATTTTAGCCACTTGTGCCTTTTTATTAGTTTTAGGAATAATACTCGTTGTTCGAGTTTGGCTACCCCCCACCTTTGAAGGCATTGATCCTGAACAAGCAATGTCTAAACGCTATAAAAATCGAGTCAAATCGGAATTAGTCGAAAGTAATGGGAGTTAGCAGTAGAGACGCGATTAATCGCGTCTGTACAAGAAGACGCGATTAATCGCTACAAGAATTTTATCTCCTTCATGCCCCATGCCCAATTCCCAGAGAGAGGTTACTATGTCTGCTAATACTGTAACTGCCAGCCGTCCGAGAGATGTGCAGGTTGCTGAAATTGGTAAAGATACACTGGTTTTGCGATCGCGGACTTGGGAACGACTAAAATTTGAAGTTGAGTATTCCCGCCAACGGGGAACTACGGCAAATTCTTATCTCATTCAAGGGACTTCCAAAGAATAAATTATTCCAAGAAAAACAAGAAATATGTTTTCTCAAGAATGATAATCATTTTAAGGGGGGGGGGAGAAAAGGGGTTGCCCTCGGCAACCCCTTTTCTCCCGATCATCTATGCATGAAGAATCTATACACTTGTCATCTATTTTAAAGTTAAACAGTGTAGGATTAGTATGTTTTGTAGCTAAATAAATGCTGTTATTAAAATCAAATAACTTTTGTTTTACTACAACAAATATCAATAAACCAATTACCTAAATTTGGGAAAACTTCATGAGTAGAATCGGTTAGCCGCTCAATCTGTTTTTCAATTTGAGCCATAGCTTTTTTTGTAAGCTTGACCCCATTCTCATAAGTTTCGTGTACTAACTTAACGACTGGATGTTTCCCGTTCCATGTCATAGTGCTGGCAAAATTTAGAGCCGTTTCTAGTTCATCTAAAATGCTACCATTCCAGTGATTTTCTAGTACTGCCCACGTCCTTTCTATCGGATTATATTTACTATGATAGGGCGGATAGTAAGCTAAACGTATATTTACTTGATGTTTTTGCACAAACTCTACTATACGTTTCATAAATTGAGTACGCCGTGAGCTATTCTGTGGCCCGTTATCTTGATTGAGAAGTAGGGTTTGAATATCAGAAAAACGATGCTTTTCTTCTAACCAAAAATCTTCTAGAATATCAACAATAAAATCGCTTGTAGCTTTCGATTCCGTAAAGTATAAAAATAGCTCATCAAGCTCTGGAAGAAAGATACCATAAGGAGTTACAGTTGTCTTCGGATTATAATCATGGTCGTCAGCCTTCGCTCCATCCCTGCTTTTACCCCCTCGGTCAAATGAGCCGATCTTAACACGGGCTTTTCCGTCCATGCTTAGACGTAAAACACTCTTATCTTCTGAAGCATCTTTATTTACAATGTCTAATTGCTCAAAGATTGCATCAGTTTGTGGAATTTTTTTTGAGGTTGAACTTTCTTTACCCTTCTGAGCTTGTAACCTAAATTATTTAATTTGACTCGAATTGTTTCTGATGTATGTAACTTTTCATCGCTGTAACCATACTTTTCGATTAATTGCTTTCTGACTTCGGCTGCACTGAGTCTAGTATATAGTCTTTGACTTTTAAAACTCGGATCTGTTTGACTATAAAAGTCAACTAAATTTTTTATATCTTCTAAAAGATTTGGTAGGTGTTCTTCTGCTTTATAACGTCCTTTGCCACTCATGTTATCAACACAAGTAATACCGCTTTTTAATTCTCTTGTCCCTTTCCGAATTGTGTCTCTATTCCATCCTAGTTCTGATTGTGCAAGCCTTTGCCCTCCTAAACCTAAGCCCTGAACTGTCTGTGCCATAAATTTACGCTTTTCAGCACCTTTTAATTGAGATGCAGTTTCAATCAACAACTTTTTAAGAGAATCAGTTAATACTATAGTCACCAGTTGCCACACTCAAAAACTCAATCATTATTCAAATTACTACAAAAGGGGGATGAAGGGGCTGCCGTCGGCAGCCCCTTCATCCCCCTTAAAAATGATTATCATTATTGCTAATGGAATAGTTTATTTTCTGGAAGTCCCCAAGCTGATAAAAAGGCTTTAATCGATCCTCCTGGTGAATCTTTTACCGAAATTTATCTCCAACAACTGGCACAATATCTAGATTTCACTACCCTAGATTACATTGTTCTCGGTCATGTCAACCCGAACCGTAGAGCCACTCTACAAGTATTACTTTCCCAAGCTATTCAAGCTACTTTAATTTGTTCTCGCCCTGCTGCTAATGCTCTGAAAACTAGTTTTCCGGAATGGGAATCACGCATTCAAGCTGTGCGTTCAGAGGATACTCTGGATTTAGGACAAGGACATCATCTCACATTTGTTAGCGTACCGACTCCTCGATGGGCAGATGGATTGTGTACCTATGATTCTGCTACTAAAATTCTTTATACAGACAAATTTTTTGGCGCTCATATTTGCGAAGATACCCTCTTCGATGAAGACTGGAAAAGTTTAGATGCAGAACGTCATTACTATTTTGACTGTCTCCACGCACCCCAAGCCAAACAAGTTGAAGTTGCCTTAGAAAAACTTTCGGTTTTCCCAGCAAAATGTTACGCTCCTGCTCATGGGCCTGTTGTTCGTTACAGCCTCAGCCGATTTACTTTTGATTATCGTCAATGGTGTCAAGGACAAAAATTACAAGAATTGAGTGTTGCTTTACTTTATGCCTCTGCTTACGGGAATACGGCAATTTTGGCTAATGCGATCGCTCAAGGTTTAATTCAAAATGGAGTTAATGTAGAGTCCATCAACTGTGAACTAGCAGAACCAGCAGAAATTACCCGCATTGTCGAAGCTTGCGACGGATTTATTATTGGCTCACCCACCTTAGGCGGCCATGCACCAACCCAAATTCAAACTGCTTTAGGAATAGTTCTAGCCACAGCAGCTAAAACAAAATTAGCAGGAGTATTTGGTTCATTTGGTTGGAGTGGAGAAGCAATTGACTTACTTGAAAGTAAGCTCAAAGATGCCAATTATCGTCTAGGATTTGAAACAATTCGAGTCTGCTTTACGCCTACACCTGAAATTCTGCAACAGTGTCAAGAAGCAGGCGCTTCCTTTGCCCAAAACTTGAAGAAAACTAAAAAATTGCGGACTGCGCGTCAAGTTGTCACCGAAACCCAAGTAGATCGCACTGAACAAGCCGTGGGGCGAATTATTGGTTCTTTGTGTGTTTTAACAACTCGTGATGAAGAAAGCCATAAAGGCGTTTTAACCTCTTGGGTATCTCAAGCAACTTTTAATCCGCCGGGGATTATGATTGCCATTGCTGATGAACAAAACGCAGATTTAATGTGTCATCCAGGCGATAAATTTGTGTTGAATATTCTCAAAGAAGGTAGAAATGTCCGCCGCTATTTTTCCCGAAATAGCGTTTTAGGAAATAATCCCTTTGTC
Source organism: Desmonostoc muscorum LEGE 12446 (assembly GCF_015207005.2). GTDB lineage: Bacteria > Cyanobacteriota > Cyanobacteriia > Cyanobacteriales > Nostocaceae > Nostoc > Nostoc muscorum. Next base: position 5,192,786 of record NZ_JADEXS020000001.1, on the reverse strand, counting down.
AATCTTTCTACACAAACTGCTGTGAATGGTTGCCTGATTCTGAATGAAGCATTGTCCTATTTAGCCCTCTTTTGTCACTCTAGGCAGAGGAAAAATATAAATTAGGGTTACTGAAATTCTGAAAAATTGAATAAGTAAGACTATTGACAATCCTTTGAAGCGTACAAAAGCCATCAGATAACTGAGGAATTTTAAAGACTATTAGCCAAGGTTTAATTAAATTAAACAGTACGAAAGGTTGAATTATTAAACGGAGGTTATTAAGAATATTATTCCAACCATTCCCCTTATCCCACCAGGGATGCGATGAGAAATTGGATTCAGATTGTGGGGGAAATTTAAGTAATTGTTCGGAATGAAGACTAACCAAAAGATAAGCACTAAAAACAATTTCCCACCACTTCTCTATTTGTGAATAATGAGTTAGGCGAAAATCTGCCCACCCTAATTCATTTTTACTTTGTTTTAACCCATATTCTACCCAAGTTCTTAAACCATAAAAATTGCCCACGTCTCTTGGAGTAATGTCTGGATATTTACTCATGACATACCAAGTCGTGTTTTTGGGAAGAACTTCAATATCCGTTGTTATTTGCCAATACCTGACTTCGGATTTTTTGCCACATATTATCTCTCTAATATATCTATTTTCTGAACTTAAATCTGAAAAAACACGCCGGAATCTTTGCCAGTTTGAATATTTGATTTTCGAGCCTGTAATTCCCCATGCTCTATGGTTTGAGCGAATCGCTACAATAAAATTAAGCTCTAATTCATTTAATACGCTTAAAAAATTTTTACCACTTTCACCATATAAGCTATCCGCCAGGACAAGATTGAATCTAAACCCCATTGACCGCAATTTTCTAATCATTGCTCCGGCGATTTCAGGTTTAGTTAAATATTTTTCTCCTGGTTGTAGTCTTTCCCTTGGTTTATATACTTCAAATATTAGAGGAAACGTCATTCCAGATAAAACTGCATATGCCGTGACTGCCACAATACCATTATCTGTTTTACCTAAATTTCCAATGTACTGTCGTTTCACATAATCAGTCTTATTTCCTTTTTTCTTATCACCTGTCTCATCAATGATTAGTATGATTGGGCGACCTTGGAGTATATATAATATTAATTCTAACCTTTGCCTCCTTAATTCTTTGACATCCCACGGTGATTCTGCTAAAAAATGATGTAATTTTTGATGATTATCTAACCCGACAATTTTCGCTATTTCCGGTAGAGTTTTACGTTTTATATCAGAAACACATCCCATATGTAGGTACTTAAAAGCTTCAAAGCTTCTCACTTCTGGAAATAGTTTTTGATATAACTGGCAGTATTCGTCCACAAATTTTACTGTAGGTGCAGCTGGGCGAGGCTCAACCATACTCTATGTCTTAGTTTTTTGCGATCGCACTTAATTATACTTTGGCGAGAGTGACAAAAGAGGGTTAGAATGTACTGTACAAAATCAAATGAAATGTGGTGACAGATGGTTAATTTATGCCGTAATCGATAAAGGTGAAGTCTTAGAAAACGATGGCTTAACCGCCCTCGAATACCGTAAATCCGGCAGCTATTATTAATTCGTAATTCGTAATTCGTAATTCGTAATTATTGAAAAGCTGCTTTTTGTCTGGTATTTCTTTTTTATCTGTTCTAAATCTTCTGAGCAAATTACAAATTTTGAAACTGCCATGTCTACATTTGTTGCTGTCGATCAAATTGACAAAGTTTTTGAATTAACCGGTGGTGGTAAATATATTGCCCTCAAAGGAATTGATCTGCAAATTAAAAAAGGAGAATTTGTTTCTTTAATTGGTCACTCCGGCTGCGGCAAATCCACCTTATTAAATATGATTGCAGGTTTGGATTTGCCCAGTGAAGGTATTGTCACCTTAGAAGGACAAAGAATCAGCAAACCAGGCCCGGATAGGATGGTGGTTTTTCAAAATTATTCCCTATTACCTTGGCGGACAGTCAGAGAAAATATTGCCTTGGCGGTAGATTCAGTAATGAAGGGTTTACCCGCAGCTGAACGCAACGCGATTATCGAAAAACATATCGATATGGTGGGTTTGCGTCCCCACGCTGACAAACAGCCGGGAATGTTATCTGGGGGACAAAAACAGCGTGTGGCGATCGCCCGCGCTTTAGCGATTCGCCCCAAGTTATTACTGCTAGACGAACCCTTTGGCGCTTTGGATGCACTGACTCGCGGTAATTTGCAAGAACAACTCATGCAAATTTGCGAAGAAAATGAAGTCACTGCCGTCATGGTCACCCATGATGTAGATGAAGCGGTGCTGTTATCTGACAGAATTGTGATGCTGACCAACGGCCCCGAATCTAAAATTGGGGACATTCTCGAAGTAGATATCCCCAGACCCCGCAAGCGCATGGAAGTTGTAGAACATCCCAGCTACTACAGCTTGCGGAGTGAGATGATTTACTTCCTCAATCAGCAAAAACGGATTAAGAAACTTCGCGCCAGAAAAACAGCCGACATTGCCCGTCATGGGTTAGAAAAAGTTAACTTAGAAATTGGCTTTTTACCTCTCACCGCTTGCGCCCCCTTAGCAGTTGCTAAAGAAAAAGGCTTCTTTGTCAAGCATGGTTTAGATGAAGTTCACCTAGTGCGGGAAAGTAGTTGGCGGGGTATAGTTGATGGCATGACTGGCGGTTATTTGGATGCGGCTCAAATGCCTTCAGGGATGCCCATGTGGCTAACATTGGGAGGACACAACAACCAACCTTTGCCTGTTGTCACCGCCCTCACCATGACCCGCAACGGTAACGCCATCACCTTAGCAAAACGCTTTTATGACCAAGGCGTGCAAAGCTTATCAGACTTCAAAAGATACCTCCTTGGCACCCGCGATCAAAGACACACAATGGGAGTAGTGCATCCCGCATCTATGCACAACTTACTCCTACGTTACTGGCTGGCTGCTGGTGGCATAGACCCCGACACCGACGTGGACATGAAGACCATTCCCCCAGCCCAAATGGTAGCCGACTTGCAAGCCGGAAGCATTGATGGTTACTGCGTTGGCGAACCTTGGAACTACCGCGCCGCCGTGGAAGGTGTTGGCTTTACCATCGCCACCGACTTGGAAGTTTGGCTAGGACACCCCGGTAAAGTTCTGGGAGTGCGGGAAGAGTGGGCAGAAACTTACCCAAATAGCCACATCGCCTTGACCAAAGCCTTGCTAGAAGCTTGTCAATACTGTGCAAACCCCGACAATGCCCAAGAAATTCGGCAAATTTTAGCAGGGCGAGAGTATGTCAGCACTGATTTAGAATACATTCAACTTGAAGATCCAGATAGTCTGACTTGTGACTTGAACCATCCCCTGCGAGACTATGCCCATCACCAGTTTTATTCCGAGTCTGCCATTAATCGCCCCAGTCGCACCGAACAAATTTGGATTATGAGTCAATTAGCGCGTTGGGGTGACACTCCCTTTCCCAGGAATTGGGTGGAAGTTGTGGAACGCGTGTGTCGAGTGCGTGTTTTCAGTACCGCAGCACGGGAATTAGGCTTAGATATTAGCTATATTCGCCAACCCATCAAACTCTTTGATGGTACTCCCTTTAACGCCGACGATCCAATTGCCTATCTCAACAGTTTGAAAATTAAACGTGATTTTTCAGTCGCCGAAGTTGTTCTTGATGCACCGAGAAGAAAACTCGCCTCATAAAAGAATCGTGAGAGAAAGAGGAAGTGGAAGAAATAGGACATCACCTATGAATCTTTTGACTCGAACGTTGAGCCTCTGAACTCGGAAGTTGCACCTTTTGACTCGAAGGTTGAGCCTCTGAACTTGGAAGTTGCACCTTTTTACTCGAAGGTTGAGCCTCTGAACTCGGAAGTTGCACCTTTTGACTCGAACGTTGAGCTTTTGAACTCGGAAGTTGCACCTTTTTGCTTGAACGTTGAGCCTCTGAACTTGGAAGTTGCACCTTTTTGCTTGAACGTTGAGCCTTTGAACTCGGAAGTTGCACCTTTTTGCTTGAACGTTGAGCCTTTGAACTCGGAAGTTGCACCTTTTTGCTTGAACGTTGAGCCTCTGAACTCGGAAGTTGCACCTTTTTGCTTGAACGTTGAGCCTTTAAACTCCATTAACGAGCTTTTAAACTTTAACAGTTCGCCGCCAGGAGTCCCCAGTCCCCAATACCCAATACCCAATCCCCAAATCACCATGCAAAACCGTAACTCAACAATTACCGACATCAGAAACCCACTAGAAAATACAGCCCGCACCCGCCAGCCCTTCCTACAAATCAAAGACGTTACCAAAGTCTATCCCACAAAAAAAGGCCCTTTCACCGTACTCGATGGCGTTAACCTCAACGTCGAACAAGGCGAATTTATTTGTGTCATCGGTCACTCTGGCTGTGGTAAATCTACGCTGTTAAATATGGTATCCGGTTTTAACTTTCCCACCTCTGGGCAAGTATTACTAGAAGGACAGCCCATTACCAAACCAGGCCCAGACAGAATGGTTGTCTTCCAAAACTATGCCTTGTTACCGTGGCGGACTGCTTTTGAAAATATTTACTTAGCTGTGAACGCCGTTTATCCCAATAAACCACAAGCTGAAAAAAGAGCGATCGTCCGCGATCATTTAGCAATGGTGGGACTGGCTGACGCAATGGAAAAGAAACCAATGCAAATGTCCGGTGGTATGAGACAAAGAGTTTCCATCGCCCGCGCTTTGGCGATTCGCCCCAAAGTCTTAATTTTAGACGAACCTTTTGGGGCGTTGGATGCCATCACCAAAGAAGAGTTACAAGAAGAGCTCCTGAAAATTTGGAATGAAAACCGCTGCACAGTGTTGATGATTACCCACGACATCGATGAGGCGCTATTTTTAGCAGATAAATTGGTGATGATGACCAACGGCCCACATGCAAAGATTGGCGAAGTCATGGAAATACCTTTTTCTCGTCCCCGCGATCGCGCCCGCATCATGGAAGATCCACAATATTATCAACTGCGTAACTATGCCCTGGACTTCCTGTTTAACCGTTTCGCCCACGATGACGTAGGTTAACTTGAATTCCACAGACGCCTCCCTTCCCTTCAAGGCGAATGATTGCAACATATCCTTGGGTGGAGACGCGATGAATCGCGTCTCTACAAATTTACACTTTCAAAAACCAGCGTTGGCGATACATCACAACACCAACAACCCACCACAACAACACTGTAACTATGCCAAAAAACAGGGAACCATTCAGCACCCCTGCCCAAGATGCAAAAAAATTCTGGTAAATCCAATTGTAGGTACTAGGAGCGTTTTCTCCTGTACCAATAGTGGTTTTGACTAAGATTTTAATCAATAAAACAGATGCAACGAAAAGAGCGATCGCATTTAAGCCCATAATTTCAAAAGGTTTACCCCAGCGACGTATCAGCCGTACTTCGATGAGTTCATAACAAGCTGCTAGCAACAACAATGCCCAACCTGTTGTAAAAACCACATAAGAACTTGTCCACAATTTTTTATTAATGGGGAATGTCCACCCCCACGCCCAACCAATAATTAAACAACCGACTCCAAATAATCCTAACCCGATACTTGTGCGCGACTGTACAGGCTGGCTGCGTATCCATTGCCCAGTGAAGTAGCCAGCGAGGACATTAACTATTGCAGGAATGCTACTGAAAAGTCCCTCTGGATCTCCCATAAACTTGAAACCATCACCTTTATATAAATGTGCTTTCGGAATAATCAGCCGATCAACATAAGCACCGAAATTACCTTCCCGCGTCAGAACTCCCGCCCCATAATCGGGTACTGGTAGATACATCATCGTTAGCCAGTAGCCGACGAGTAGCACTGCTGCTAGTATCCATTGCCCTTTGCGCGGCAAGTTGAGAACTATTAAAGAAGCCAGCAGATAGGTAATGCTGATGCGTTGCAACACCCCCATCAACCGGATGCTACCTAAATCAAAAGTCCAAACACCTTGATTCCAAAAGCCATTTAGTACTAATCCCAAAACAAAGAGAATGGCGGCGCGGCGCAATATCCGCCAGTAAACAGCTGAGTTTGGCTTATTATCTTCGGTGTACTTCGACAGAGAAAAAGTCATCGCTACACCGATAATGAAGAGAAAAAAAGGAAATACCAAGTCAGTTGGTGTACAGCCGTGCCAATTAGCGTGGGCGAAGGGAGGATACACATCGTCTGCAACTCCCATCATATTGACGAGAATCATCGCAGCGATGGTAATACCGCGAAAAACATCCAGTGAAGTCAGGCGCATAAGCGGAATTTTTTCTTTGATGAGTATCTAAAGTACCCCGCCTGATGCAGGTAATCAAGCAAAATTTATAGACTTGTATACAAGGTAAAATTTTGTTAACTAACTACCACTACTTGCTATGTCAGTCAAAGTTGGAGATACCGCTCCTAATTTCAGTCTACCTGCTCAAAATGGCTCAACAGTTAGCCTGCAAGATTTTCGGGGCAAAAAAGCTGTTGTTTTATATTTTTACCCCAAAGATGACACACCAGGTTGTACAGCTGAATCCTGCGCCTTTCGCGATCAGTATGAAGTTTTTAAAAGCACTGGTGCTGAAGTTCTCGGCGTGAGTGGTGACTCCACTGAATCCCACCAGCGATTTGCTGCCAAGTATAATCTACCTTTTACTCTGTTAACCGACAAAGGCGACCAAGTACGAAAGCTATATGGCGCAACAGCCGCCTTTGGCTTATTCCCTGGTCGCGTTACCTACGTCATTGACCAACAGGGAGTTGTGCAATACGTATTTGATTCAATGTTTAACTTTAAAGGTCACGTTGAGGAAGCGCTAAAAACGCTGCAACAGCTTGTGAAATAGGGGATGGGGAGTGGGGAATGGGGAATGGGGACTGGGAGTGTGGGAGGGGTGGGAAGCTTTTTTATAATCTCCCCACACTCCCTCATCCCCCCTACTCCCTACTCCCCACTCCCTACTCCCTTCATTTACTCAAATGCGACTTTTCCGCCATCACAACATTCGCGTGAGATGACTTGCCATTCTTGCCGTTGGTATGACCGTTACCATTGCGGGGTTGAATTACGCCATAACCGCCGTGGTTACGTTCATAAATGACATTTATCTCGCCTGTTTCAGCATTTCGGAACATATAAAAGTCGTGTCCTACGAGTTGCAGCTGTTCCAAGGCTTCTGCAAGGGTCATCGGAGGCATGGAAAAATATTTCGTGCGGACGACTTCGCTGGGTAGTTCGGGAGTGCGATCGCCAATCAAATCTGTCACTACTACTGACTCTGCAACAACTTCTTCTGTTGGTTGGGCATGAGTTTTGTGATCTTGACGCCGTTCTTTGTATTTCCGCAGTTGACGGGCAATTTTATCTGCCACTAAGTCAATGCTGGCGTATAAATTTTCGCTGCTTTCCTCCGCACGGATCACGCTGCCATTGGCATAAATAGTTACTTCAGCCGCTTGTCTAGGATTAATTCGGGGATTACGGGCTACGCTAAGATGCACATCCACTTCATTTGTAATGCTCTGAAAGTGACTAACTGCTTTTTCAATTTTTTGATGTACATACTCACGAATTGCATCGGTGATTTCAATATTTTTGCCGTGGATGACAAGCTTCATGTAAACTCTCCCGCTGAATATTTGGATGTGTGAATTTGCTTTGTATGAAAAGAAGTTGCGGTAAGGTATATCACTCCCGCCAAAACAAATTGTGAACTTTTATCATTTACTGCTGCTGTGCTGTCTCTGAGCTAGCTGCATCTGAGTTTTTTCCAAGTATATCCTTGATTTACTTCCCCATCTCTGCGCTGATATCCAATTGGATATCGACTTAGAACTCTTTGATGAAGATATCTTAACAGTAGCAGCTGTGACTACTTTCTCTTTTAAAGCAAGGCTTACAGAACTTTTGATAGTTGCTCCTTGTACGTCCGGTTGAGGTTTGCTTGCTGTTGATCAAGAACACAAGTTTTGTGGAAGTCGATTTTGTTTGAAATGCAAACAATGTTATTAGAGTCATCAGCCAGTACATTCATTTCTATTCTCTTGGCCTGATGCTGATTGTAGAGAATTCCTCCCAACACCTATTAAGGTTATATATTCAAGCTAGCACTTTGTATTTTCTAATGCATGTTCCCTTGACTTTCCTTTAAATTCCTTTGCAAAGCTTGACATTTGTTGACTCCAGTCCTCTAACTTGAAATATATTTCGTTCGTTTTACAGTTGATTTTTGGCATGATCCATAGTAATAAACCACACCAAAACCGTTGTTTGCTGTATAACCAAGGATTAATGCCTTACTTAGACGCTCATGCATGGCAGCGATCGCTCCTGACTCAACGCATCCATGACCCCAGTCTAGATGACGTGTTAATTCTCCTAGAGCATCCACCCGTCTACACTTTGGGACAAGGAGCCAACTCAGATTTTCTCAAATTTGATATTGACAAAAGTCAGTATAATGTGCATCGGGTGGAACGGGGCGGCGAAGTGACTTACCATTGTCCTGGTCAACTGGTGGGGTATCCAATTTTAAATCTGCAACGTTATCGTCAAGACTTGCACTGGTACTTACGGCAACTCGAAGAAGTCATAATTCGCGTATTAGCAGTTTATGGATTGCAGGGAGAAAGAATTCCGGCTTTTACTGGTGTTTGGTTACAAGGGCGAAAAGTTGCGGCTATTGGCATTAAAGTCAGCCGTTGGATTACCATGCATGGCTTTGCATTGAATGTTTGTCCAGACATGACAGGCTTTGAACGCATTGTACCCTGTGGTATCTCTGATAAACCTGTAGGCAGTTTAGCCGAATGGATTCCAAATATTACCTGCCAAGAAGTGCGTTTTCATGTAGCAGAGTGCTTTGCAGAAGTGTTTGGCGTAGAAATAGTAGAGTCCCAGCCCGAAGGATTTTTCCGGTCTGAGTAAATTTAAGTTTGTAATTATGTAAGAAATACTATAGTAGTCTCATTTAAGTTGTGAGACACTCATGATAATGATCATAGTTAATCGTATCAATGTAACTCTTAAATTGCGCTTATAAAAGCTAATAATTATTTATAAACCATAAAGCTATTTTTTTACAGCACTAAATTCAAAATTTGCCCGTGAATTACTCAGATAATTTCCAGGTATATACCCCATCTTTAACATCACTGAGAGAGCGTGATTGGACAGCTTTAATAGAACTATTTGACAGAGATGATGGTGATGAAATTGAAGCCGACATCCACACTAATTTGTTTTGGCTGATACCTGAACCTTGTTGGGAGGATGACCCCTTTGATTTCTTACGTGAATATTTATAAAAGCATTCATGTAGAGACGCGATTCATCGCGTCTAAAAGACCAAGTATTAGGAATTAGGAATTATTTGAAGGCGACTGAGGAAAGTACGTAGGCGATCGCTTTGGGGATTGGTGAGAACTTCGTAAGCTGAACCTTGTTCTGCCACAACACCTTTATCTAAAAAAATCACCTGATGGGCTACTTCTTTAGCAAATTGCATTTCATGGGTAACGATCGCCATTGTCATCCCTTCTGCGGCTAATTGCTGCATCACTTGGAGAACTTCACCGACGAGTTCCGGATCTAGGGCGCTGGTGGGTTCATCGAATAGCATGATCTGGGGATTCATACATAAACTACGGGCGATCGCTACTCGTTGCTTTTGTCCGCCAGAAAGTTGTTCGGGATAAGCAGAGGCTTTGTCAAATAAACCAACTTTTTCCAGATATAAACCTGCTAGTTGGGCGCTTTCTTTCGGTGTTTTACCCAGTACTTTACGCGGTGCAAGTGTCATATTTTCCAAGACGCTGAGATGGGGAAACAGGTTGAACTGTTGGAAAACCATGCCTACTTGTGTTCGCAGTTCCCGTAGTTGGCTATAGTTGACAGTGGGTCGGGATAAGTTGATACCGTTGACTATCAAGCGTCCGCTGTTGATGGTTTCCAAACGGTTAAAGCAGCGCAGGAGAGTACTTTTACCACAGCCGGAAGAACCAATAACTGCAACGACTTCTCCCCGCTTGATTTCGCCTGTGATTCCTTTGAGGACTTTGAGAGAACCAAAGCTTTTTTCGATATTGTCAAAAATAATTGCGGGGGTGGAATTGTTCATTGGCTGTGTCAGTTCCTCTGTTAGGGACTTCCAAAAAATAAATTATCCCAAATTATTTGTACATTTTTCGGGTAGCACAGCTGTGCTAACCTACGTTCGCGGAGCGTCCCGCAGGGATGGGATGTTTTTTTGATAATTTTGCATAAGTCCTGCTCTAAAGTTGATTGTAATATTTGGAACGAACCGCAAAGAACGCGAAGAGCGCGAAGGAAGAAATGAAAGAGTATGGCTGGATTTAGTTTTGGGCGTTGGCTGCGTTGGTGTGTGGTTGTTGGTATTAGTTGTTTGTTACTGGCTGGCTGTGCTGTGAACCCTAGTGGAGGAAAAACTCTGCGGGTTGCTACTGAACCTGCGTTTCCACCTTTTGAGTTTCAAGGACAAGGTGGTGAGTTGCAAGGTTTTTCTATTGATTTGATGAATGCGATCGCCACTGCTGCTAACTTTAAAGTTGATTTTCAAAGTCTGCCTTTTGATGGTATTATCCCAGCCCTCCAAGCCAAAACGGTAGATGCTGCCATTAGTTCGATCACGATTACAGAGGAGAGGGCGAAGACGATTTCTTTTTCCCGTCCTTATTTTAAAGCGGGGTTGGCGATCGCAATTCGCGCGGATAATCAAAATATTACTGGCTTTGATAGTCTCAAAAATCAAAAAATCGCAGTCCAAATTGGCACAACTGGTGCCGCAAAGGCTAAGAGTGTTCCTGGCGTACAAATTCGCAGTTTTGATTCAGCACCTCTAGCTTTACAAGAATTACTCAATGGTAATGTAGATGCGGTAATTAATGACGCACCTGTAACTTTATATGCAATAAATACAGGCAATTTGAAGGGAATTAAAGTTGTACAGCAATTGCTGACGGAAGAGTTTTATGGAATTGCTACTGCTAAAAATTCGCCGAATCTGGCATTAATCAATGATGGTTTAGATAAGGTATTGAAAAATGGCGCTTATTCCCAAATTTACCAAAAATGGTTTAAGACCCAACCGCCATTATTACCAGCTAAATCACCATTTGAGAATCAAAGTAGCGCTGCTGTTCCGGGAATAGTTACGTCAATTAATGTGATTTTACAGGCTGTTCCGACTTTATTGCAGGGAGCTTTGGTCACGTTGCAATTAACGATACTTTCGGTAGTATTTGGTTTAATTGCCGGTTCTTTGATTGGAATTATCCGCCTTTCTCATATTGCACCTTTGCGTTGGTTAGCGAGGGCGTATGTAGATTTTTTCCGGGGAACGCCTTTGCTAGTGCAAATTTTTATGATTTACTTTGGGTTACCGGCAATTTTGCAAGAACTTGGTTTGACATTTAGTTTTGATCGCCTAGTCGCTGGAGTCATTGCTTTAAGTTTGAATAGCGCCGCTTATATTGCAGAAGTTGTACGTGCTGGAATTCAATCGATTGAAGTAGGACAAGGTGAAGCAGCACAATCACTAGGTTTGAGTTCTGTGCAAACCATGAGTTATGTGATTTTTCCCCAAGCTTTCCGGCGCATGATTCCACCCTTGGGTAATGAGTTTATCAGTTTATTAAAAGATACAAGCTTAGTTGCAGTGATTGGTTTTGAAGAATTGTTCCGCAAAGGACAGCTAATTGTTGCTGATAACTATCGCGCCTTTGAAATTTACGCGGGTGTAGCGGTGGTTTATTTATGTTTGACGCTACTTTCTTCCCAAGCATTTAGCCGATTGGAAGCTTGGATGAATCCCGTCAAGCGCTAAGGGACTTTCAAAAATCATTTCTCAACAACCAGAGAATGGTTAAGATAGGTTTTATATAGGGAATTTGGATTGAGTTGTATCTGAATCAAGCAAAGATATATGACAATTCTCAGCGCTCGGAATTTATCCTTAGAAGAAGTTCATCGTCTGTTTGGTTTTCAAAGACATTACAATGACTCATTTTCTAACTACTTATCTCTGGAACCTCTTACGGAAACAGAACAGCAGGAACTCAAACAAATTCAGCATGACTTTGATCGATACCTGACAATTGGTAAAGTTTCTGAGGGTCAGGTAAAGTTTCTTGCAGTTGCCCCTTTACTAAGATTAGCTGGTTTTTATCGCTATCCGATCGAGATTGTTTTGGAGGAGAATATTGCTGATATTGAGGTAGAAGATGAAGATATCAAAATTAAAGGAAGATTTGATATTCTAGCTATTAGTAAAGCTAAACATACAAAACCTCAAACATATTTTTGGGTATTGTTAATTGAATCTAAAAATAGTCAGATTGATATTTCAACAGGTTTATCTCAGCTACTCACATACGCTTATAAAAATTTAGATAATCAAAAATCAGTTTGGGGATTAACGACTAATGGTAGAAGTTATCAGTTTATCTATATCGAACAAGGAAATCCCCCTATTTATTATCTGTTGCCAGAATTAAATTTAATGGAAAGAGAACGTTCAAGTCAGTTGCTACAAATTTTAAAAGCAATTTGTCAACTTTAAAAGCAAGTATTAAGGCAACAATTTATGAGTAATTTTGTAGGGTGCGTTATGGACGCAAGTCCTAACGCACCGAACATCATTGACGGTGCGTTACGCTAGCGCGATAACGCACCCTACTGGCGTGACAAGGCTAAAATGTTGCAATAAAATTTCTTGTGGGGTGGGCATCCTGCCCGCCCCGGACGGGCGAGACGCCCATCCCACAAGATTCAAGCTAATGCACTATTTTAGCCTTGACACGCCAGTAGGGTGTGTTAGGCGTAAGCCGTAACGCACCAAAGCCTTAAGAATGGTGCGTTACGCTGTCGCTAACGCACCCTACTGGACTGACTTTGAAAGTAATCGCAAAATGCCAATCTGTAGGGTGGAATGTCACTAACTTAAGCGACAAACCTCAGATATTCAGCGACGAAGTTCAGATATTCAGCGACGAACCTCAGATATTCAGCGACGAAGTTCAGATATTCAGCGACGAACCTCAGATATTCATCGACGAACCTCAGATATTCATCGACGAACCTCAGATATTCATCGACGAACCTCAGATATTCAGCGACGAAGCTGGGATATTCAGCGACGAACCTCGGATATTCATCGACGAAGCTCTGAGGTTCATTCACGAGTATTAAAGACTCGTCGGCGAGTATCAAAGACTCGTTCACGAGTATTAAAGACTCGTGAACGAGTATCAAAGACTCGCCAGCGAGTATTAAAGACTCATTCACGAGTATCTATTAAATATTCATGCGGTTTTTAGCGATTTTCGTCTAACTCCTGATACAATCTGAGATACTTGTAGTATGATTATGCACAACCGTATATTCACTACTTTATTTTTAACTCTATCTCTGGCAACCACACCCCAGCTTGTAGTTGCTGAAAACAAGATTGAACAGCTATTTCAACAAGGCAAGGCTGCCCAAGAAGCGGGTAAATACCCAGAATCAGAGGCAACATATCGCCGGATTATTCAAATTGAACCAAATAATGCCACTGCTTACTTCAAGCTGTGTGATGTTTTGAATTCCCAGAACAAACTTGATGAAGCAATAACAGCTTGTCAAAAATCCGTTCAACTCAACTCGCAAGATGCCAAAACTCACAATCTTCTTGGCTACATTTTTCAAGACCAGAAGAAATTAGATGCCGCAGTTGCCGCCTACCAAAAAGCAATTCAACTCAACCCCACCTATGCCACTGCTTACAACAATCTCGGCATTGCCTTGTATGACCAAAAGAAATTAGATGCCGCAGTTGCCGCCTACCAAAAAGCAATTCAACTCAACCCCAACTATGCTATTGCTTACTATAATCTCAGCATTGCCCTAAGTGACCAGAAGAAATTAGATACCGCAGTTGCCGCCTTCCAAAAAGCAATTCAACTCAACCCCTACTATGCTAGTGCTTACAAAAATCTCGGCAATGCCTTAAGTGACGAGAAGAAATTAGATGCAGCAGTTGCGGCCTTGCAAAAAGCAATTCAACTCAACCCCAACGATGCCACTGCTTACAACAATCTCGGCAATGCCCTGAGAGAGCAGAAGAAATTAGATGCAGCAGTTGCGGCCTTGCAAAAAGCAATTCAACTCAACCCCAACGATGCTACTGCTTACTACAATCTCGGCAATGCCCTCAATGACCAGAAGAAATTAGATGCCGCAGTTGCCGCCTTCCAAAAAGCAATTCAACTCTACCCTAACTTCGCTATTGCTTACAACAATCTTGGTATTACCCTGAGACAGCAGAAGAAATTAGATGCCGCAGTTGCCGCCTTCCAAAAAGCAATTCAACTCAACCCAAACTTAGCTACTGTTTACTATAATCTCGGCATTGCCCTGTTAGGGCAGAACAAATTAGATGCCGCAGTTGCCGCCTTCCAAAAAGCAATTCAACTCAACCCAAAGTTTGATGTTGCTTACAACAATCTCGGCATTGCCCTCAAAGACCAGAAGAAATTAGATGCAGCAGTTGCCGCTTACCAAAAAGCAATTCAACTCAACCCCAACGATGCTTATGCTTACAGCAATCTCGGCAATGCCCTCAAAGACCAGAAGAAATTAGATGCAGCAGTTGCTGCCTACCAAAAAGCCATAAATTTGCCAGAAGACAATTCTGGAACTCCAACCAGCGCTCATACTCTTGCTCATAATGGCTTGGGTTTATGGTTCCAAGAGCAAGAGAAACTAAAAGAAGCCATTCAACATTTTGACGAAGCAGAACAAATTGACCCCAATTATGTCTATGCCAGTAACAACAATATAGAAGCAAGACGGTTATGGAAAACGAAAGACAATACCCAAGCTAAGGGAATAGACGATGATCGCCAATGGTTGCCTAAAGATGATCCCACTGTACTAGTGAAGCGTTCTGTAGTACGCATCACTGCTGAGTTTTTTAACCGCGAACGCCAGGGAATAGAGATTGGCACTGGTGTAGTAATTAAGCGAGAAGACAACCGGACATTAATCCTCACTAATCGTCATGTCATTTTTGACGGCTACGAACAGGGTAAAAATATCCAAGTGGAATTTTTCAGTTCGCCACCGCCGAACCGAGTGCGAATGCGGCGAGATGCCAAGCTGTTCAAAATGACTTCTGTTGACGAACAACTCGATTTAGCGGTTTTGGAAGTTAGCGGTAATCTACCAGAAGATATCCAGCCCTTATCCAACTCCTCAACTACAATTACTCCGAAAATGCCGATTCGGATTATCGGTCATTCTGCTCAAAGAGGTGAAGATAAATCTTGGTCTATGGAATCAGGGCAAATCAGCTATCAAAACCAGCAATTAGAAATATCTCAAGCTTTACTCAAACCTGGTTATTCTGGCAGTCCTGTAATTGATTCGCAAAATCGACTTTTAGGAATTGTCTTTGCCAGAAGAAAAGGTGAAGACCGAGATTTCGCTTATCCCATGTCTGAGATTCAAAAACAATTGTCCACTTGGAATATTCGTTAAAGGATGTTTTAAAAGTCATGATTGATGTATCAAATATTTTTTACCCCACCCTAATACCAATTCTCCATGAAGATGCACATAACAAAACCCCCCTGTAGTCCCAGGGCTGTTTCATTCCCCAAAGAGCTTTAAAAATCAAGGGTTCTAGCAATTAAAAATTAGTTATTTTGTTACCAGCGTGCCGATAAAATGAACTATTTTACTGATATTTAAGTGCTTAAATGTTCATCTCATCGTCACCCTTACTTACAATTTTCTCTTCTTACATCTTGACAAATCTTGTTTGAAATGGAATGAAACAGCCCTGCTTTATAAGGGGGGATTAAGGCGGGTAATAATTCGATTTAAATCACAAGATACTAGTTTGAAACAACGTCTTAAAAACTATGAATTATAAAATTATTCTTGCCAGCCTATTAATCTTCAGCTCCAGCCATCTTTCTGCTGCTGCTTCTTGCCCAGAAGGAGACCCCCGCAGTACTGAATACATCCGCCGCAAACCACCCAGCCGCTGCGAAGGAGTCAAACTCGAACCCATAAGCGGCAATACCTTGAACCTAATTTCCATTGCGACTCGCAACCTTGCCAGCTTCGGCAAAACTGTGACGCTACAAATTCCGCAAATAAATGGTGGACAAAACCCTGATGTAAAAGTGAAATCATTAGATGATAATTATCACTATCAATTAGATGATTTGTTATTGTCTAACAATGGTTCGCGTTTCAGCTTTAGCTGGGATACTTACGTTCTCAGGCAAGCTAAAATACCAGCAAACAAACTCCGCGCTTTGGCTTCCTATAGCCTTGGTTCCCAACCTGTCTATGTTCCAGTCATCCTGGGACAAACTTCTGGCAAGTATGAATTCGTCTTTTATTCCGAGGATCGAGTCAAGTTTACTAGCTTTAAAATCCTCTCCAAAGCTCAAGAAGAGATGTACAGCACTTCCCAGCCTAACCCGAAAAAGGGTGAAACTATTTTTACCTGGGATGGACGCAATGCCCCAGCAGGGCGCTATGAAGTGCGCTACGTTGCTTTTATTGAACGCAGAAATGAACCTAGCGATCGCATCCCAGGGCGAATTGTATTTGAACATAACCCAAATTGGTTAAAATAATATGGCATCCCGGCAAAAAGCCAAACAAAAGTTTCCTGATTTGAGCAAGATTCGCCAATGGTTGAGTTTTCTGAATAGATATCTCATTGCTGGGTTTTTAGCCATTATTTCAGCACTAAAACGCTTACTACGAACTATCGCAAATCACCAAAATTCATTTTTGGTGCTGCTGTTAATTTTATTTTTTACTGTTCTCACCTTTGCCGCTATTGTACCTGGTACTCATATATTTGAAGGTAATATCGTTGCTGAAAAAATTAGCTTTATTTATAAGGGAGAAGAATCTAAACTTTTTCTCCAAAATATTCGCGGCATCAAAGAATTAGAAAATGAAGGTAAACAAACCTTGACTTTTACAGGAAACTTTCAAAGTGAAACTTTGTCAGAAATTAATAAATTAGACTCTTTAAAAATCCAGCTAAAAGACCCCAATAGTCGATGGATTATTACCCCTGTTAATCCTCAAAACACAAGTGAAATCAGCCTTGAAGAACTACGGCTACAACCAAATACAAAAGTAACTGGACTCAGTTACGACTTTTATCGTAATCAACTGGCTTTTTCTCTGCAACCGAATTCTAATTTAAACTCCAAAATCAAGCCAAATACAATAGACCTATATTTAGGCGACCAACCAATCAAAGTTATAGTAGAAGGTTACAATTTACCAGATTTAAAATTACCAAATCAATCAGATAATCAAACAACATTAGAATTTACTTTAACTCCAAATAATAAAGTTAATTTAGAGTTAACGGAAGATGCCAGTATTTATATTACTGTAGCTCAACCTCCCAGATATGAATCTGAGCAATGGTTTAGAGGAAAGATAAAAGCTGAAAATCTGCAATTTTTAGATATAGATAGAACTGGTAAAGATGTCAGAGATGATTTAAAGATTTCTACTATTGTGGAAGGCAAAATCCGCATGGCAGAACAGGAGAGGGACGTTAAACAAAATCAGTTTCTCATGGGAGAAAATGCTAATATTTATCTAAATATTCAAGAAATACTGCATTTAGGAATTGTCCCGAAAAAAGGTATAGAAGCGCGGTTTTCTGGAGAAACCAAAGAGATTCAAATCGGTCTAGATCCTGATTTTCCAGTTTCGAGAATCCGGGGTAGCTGGTTAGATGGTGTTTTACCTCGTGATGCGATTATTGCACTGTTCTCTTTTGGGGCTGCTACGGTTGCTAACCTTTTATCTTGGTTGTTTAGTAATGCTTCTAAATCGGGGTCAAATCCGTAGGAGTTAGACGCGATTCATCGCGTCTCTACAAGAATTACGAATTACGAATTACGAATTACGAATTATTGTACCAATACTCCGATCGCCATTAATCTCAATTACTAAATCAACCGCTGTTGCATCTTTTACTAAGGGTTTGATGAATAATTCGGGGTGAAGCGATCGCCAAAAATAATTGACAAATTGCTCTATCTCTGCATTGCTCATCCCCGATTTACCCGCAGCAATCATCTGTTGTTCTGCCTGTTTGCGCCACTCCAAAGAACAGCGGTAATCGGTGGGATACAGGACAATTAAGCTGTCTAATCGCTCCCACAGTGGTAAGTAATCGTGGAGGCGAACATTCATATCGCGGGCAAATGCTTTATCTTCATCTGTGAGAATTGGCGGCGGTGCAGTATCAAATAAATCTGCGTTAATTGGTCGGACACCGACAAACCAACCTTCAAATAGTAGAATATCTATGTTTGTAAAGATTTCTGGATTAGTGCGATCGCCAGCACCTCCATAAGCCGATTTATCAAAACGCGGAATCATCACTGGGCTTTGCAATTGGCGGATTTGATCTAGTAAATTTAAGCCCAAATCTACATCGTGGGTTCCTGGTGGCCCTCGCCAAATCAAGCGGGGATCTTGCTGTGTTAGGAGTAAGCGATCGCTGTAAGTTTTATATAAGTCATCCAAAGACAAACTCACAGTCCGGTATCCCAACTGATGGAGAATCAAGCTGAGAACTTTGCACATTGTGGTTTTCCCAGTCCCTTGTCCTCCCAATATTCCTTGAATCAGAGGGCGTCCCAATTGTTGACGCCCCAATGCAATTTTGATCCCCAAAGGCAGCCACAAATCCCACAAAACTTGTAACATTTCCTGGGGTTCCATTTGGAGGGTAGTTTGGCAGAACTCGTTAAAAGCTGGTAAGACAGATTTTTGTAAATGCGATCGCTTTTCTATCACCTCATCTACATTTTCCGGCGTAATCCCAAAAGCCTTTGCCCTCAACCCATCTGCTAACGCCGCTTCTCTTGCTTCTTGCTTCCCCATCTCCCTCATCCCCCTCATCTCCCTCATCCCCATCCTACGATCCCAACTTAAAGGCTTCGAGAAACAGGCTGTAGGTGAAGCCAACTTTCAGAAGATTTAATGAATCTACCAAGAGCGATCGCCTGGTGAAAAAACTCTGGCTGTAAAATATTCTGCTAGTAATTTCCGTTAACAGTACTAAAAAACCAGCTGCCACAATATCTAATTCTGCGCGTTGACCGGCTGTGGTAGAAACTGCGTTTCCCAGAAAAAAACCGAACAAAAAGCTAATTATCAGCAACGATAGTCGCCGCCAGGGATTTAGAAACCATTGCCCCGACTGTCTAGCAATGGCACTGAACAAGTTATTAAGACGTGTGTTTTGCATTAAAGGGACTTTTGGGAAAAAGTCAACATACCTTGAAATATATCAATATTCAAATCCAGAAAATTGGTTTTAGCATCAGCTTGTTTGTTAATATTATAGATATCTACTGGGAAGCCAGTGTTTATTCAAATTTTTCGTACATTTTATCATCTTCAGGGAAGTACAGTGCCTCTTCAAAGGCAACCTTTCCAAGTGGAAGATGAAATATACAGCCTAGATTTCTTCTAGGTTTGGCAATGGACGCTTTGTTGAAACCGCTAGCGGTTTCACTAAATTTTTATTGTTTTATACAAATGAATTTCCTGATTAAGTATCTAATTTTATTTTGTTTATGCGAACTTACGGACAAAATACCAAAGAAATTGTCTCTACACCCCTTGTTAATCAAACATCAAAGGAATTATTTCCTTCAAATGTTTGTCACTTCAAATGATATTTATCATACATTCCTCACAATAATTTGAGGAAAATCTATATTAGGCTACTTTCTGCGATCGCATTTTATGATAGTGGGCTACTATTTGGTCAAGCCTAAACAAATATTTATTTCTAATAACTATCAATCAATATGAAATCTTCAGTGTATCGTCACCTTGGTGTTACAGCCTGTTGCTTTGGACTGCTTGTTGCTTTGGTGGGATGCTTGGGAGTGAGTGTATCCTTTGAGTCCACAAACCCAGATACATCTTCGCAGCCACCTGAGACTTCTAAGTGGGACACAACTTCATCTACACCGATTTCACCTGAAAAAAGTATCTCTCCTAGTAACCTATCGACTGTAGCAACGAACCCAAGCAAAGAAGTAGAACATACCACTAGAGAGAATACTTATCCTGTCTTGGCAAATCGTGATAAATCAGCTATCAAAACCAAAGATCAAGGAACTTTGCGGATGAGCAATCAAACTGATCAGCCTGTGCGGCTAGCCTTACTGGCGCGACAGTCTGTAGCAAAAGGCTCTGGTGGTAAACAAACTAACTATGATGTCCCGGCACATTGGGATTTTGCTCCCCAAGAAGGCAGTGACAAAGGACTAATTTTATCTTTACCTCAGAATAATTTGAAACTGGAGAAGGGAGATATTTTAGTTGCCTTTGCACAAGATGGTTCCCGTCGTTACTGGGGTCCCTATGTTGTCGGAGAAACTCAACTACCTAAGTGGAATTCCCAAGCCAAAGAATGGCAACTAGTACTGAGTCCATAATTGACGGGGCATTGGGCATGGGGCATTGGAAGAGGCAGAGGGGCAGGGGGGCAGAGGGGCAGAGGGGAAAGAACAAGGCACATTGAACTCTCCTCTGCTCCCCTACTCCCCTACCTCCCCTGCCTCCCCTGCTCCCTCATCTCCCTCATCTCCCCTTCAAACTTCCCCTTAAGCACGTATAATTAGTTTTGCTCAATTAGTTATTCAGCACTTGTTTTTTTGAACAAGAACAAAATATAAATAACCAACGACTATTCACTAGTAATTGTTGACTATTGACTAATGAGAATGAAATTGAGTGTTAAGGGCACTGTTAATCAGTGGTTCAACAAAATGGGAAGGAATTCAACCCTTGGTGTAACGGGGTCGATTTTGTGGTTGATGGTGATTGGCTGGATAGCTTTTGGGTGGAATTTGGGCACCATTGGCTTGATTGATGAGACAGAGCCGCTGTTTGCAGAAGCTTCCCGCCAGATGTTCATTACAGGTGATTGGATCACCCCATTTTTCAATGGTGACACTCGTTTCGATAAACCTGCTTTAATTTACTGGTGTCAGGCGATCGCTTATGCAATTATTGGAGTCAATGAGTGGGCAGTACGCCTTCCTTCTGCGATCGCTGCATTTGGCTTAATTTGTTTAGCTTTTTACACTGTGCAGTGGTATTTGGCTAAACAAGACGAATTAGAGCAAGTTTCACGTCCCACTCGCCGCTACTTAATATCTTTTTTAGCAGCAGCCCTCATGGCGCTCAATGGCGAAACAATTATTTGGGCGAGAATCGGTGTCTCTGATATGTTGCTTACTGGCTGCATGGCATCAGTTTTTTTGTGTTTCTTTGTGGGGTACGCAATGGGAGGGTGGAAGAATGCAGGGGGAGCTGGGGGAGCAGGGGAAGCAGGGGGAGCAGGGGGAGAAAGAATAACTAATGCCCCATTCCCCAATAACTGGTACTTAGGTTGTTATGTTCTGATTGCTGCCGGAATTTTGACTAAAGGGCCGGTGGGAATCGTCTTGCCAGGGCTAATTATTTTCGCCTTTTTGCTATATGTGGGAAAATTGCGGGAGGTATTGTGGGAAATGCGTCCCGTCGTAGGTATACTGATAATTTTTGGTTTATCAGTGCCCTGGTATGCATTAGTGATTTGGCGCAATGGCTGGAATTATATTAATGCCTTTTTTGGTTATCACAACCTAGAACGCTTTACAGAAGTAGTTAATGGTCACTCAGCACCTTGGTATTTTTACTTTGTAATAGTGTTATTGGGCTTTGCACCATACTCAGTGTATTTACCAGTAGCTATATTCAGACTGAAATTTTGGCAGCGATCGCACTGGCGATCCCTTGAACGTTTTCAGCAATTGAGTTTATTTGCCTGGTTCTGGTTTGCTGGTATCTTTGGCTTTTTTAGCATTGCTGTCACCAAACTCCCTAGCTATGTATTGCCTCTAATGCCAGCAGCAGCAATTTTAGTAGCGCTGTTGTGGAGCGACCTTTTTTTGGGTACGCGCAAAGAAGACGCGGGGACACGGGGACACGGGGACACGGAGAAATTACTCCCCGCGTCTTTGCGTCTCCCCGTCCCCGCGTCTTTCCTCTTCTGGAGTGGTTGGGTGAATGTAGTGTTTTTATCAGTTCTGGCAACCGCGCTGTTTAACATCATCTATATATTAGGTAGCGATCCAGCCATAACTAACTTCCACGAACTAATTAAACAATCTGGTTTACCAGCCATTGGTGGGGTAATTTGGCTCCTTTGTGCTGTTTTGGTTGCGGGGTTACTACTGAGTCGCCGCTGGGACTATATTATCACCATGAATGTACTGGGATTTGTAGCGTTTTTAATTTTTTTCCTGACGCCCGCTTTGTTTTTTATCGATCAGGAACGTCAATTACCCTTAAGACAACTGTCTGCAATCATACAGCAGGTCAAACAACCAAATGAAGAACTGGTCATGCTTGGGTTTAAAAAGCCAAGCGTAGTGTTTTATAGTCAAACTCACGTCAATTATTTCAGATTTCCCCAAGAGGCTCTAGAACATCTTCAAAACCAGGCAGGTAAGGCACTAAAGCCCCCTTCGCTACTGCTTTTGGCTGAACAGAAAAAGCTTCTGCAAATGGACTTACAGCCAGATGATTACAAGAATTTATCCACTAAGGGTGCTTACAATTTGATTCGCGTTCCTTTTTTGAAAAAGAAAAAGGAAAAAATAGACATATCATAATTGGGCATTGGGCATTGGGCATTGGGCATTGGCTATTCACCCTATCTCCCTCATCCCCATTCCCCATTCCCCATTAGCATTTTTCATTTTGACTGTTGATAGCTAAAGCTTGATTAATCTGGTTTAACAAATCTTCCATTGATATGGATCGCGGTAATATCTGGGTAGCGATCGCACTTACAATATTTTCCACCGATTCCAACCCATTCTTCCTGGGCTTGTGAATTCCCTTGTCAGACACCCCAGGCTGGGAAATACTTTCCGGGCGATTCAATGGCTGGTTGAGTACTAAAATTGGTGGTAACTTCAAAGGCGAATCTCCCAAGGTTTTCAAGGCTTTGAGTACGTCTTTATGGATAGCTGATTCTCCTAAGCAAATTAATAACAAGTCAACGCTTTGATGACGAATTTGTTGTAACACTTCTGCCCAACAGGGACTCATCGCTGCTTTGAAGCCTGCTGTTTGTAGGTACTGAATTAAAGCTTGGAACCACTCAGACCCCCGTTCGGCAGTTTCACTACTGATTGAACAATTGTTTTCAGTGCGATCGCCTTTGACTTGCTTGCGTCTTACCTGTGGTAAATCACGCAGCATAGCCAAATCCACTACCAAAATGTTGGGAGGGCAGCAAACACCAGAAGCAATTTGCAATACTGATAGTAAGGCATCTGTTTTCTCCGTGGGAGTGCTGGCGTCTTTTCCAAATGGTGTTAAGTAAGGAAATACAGATAACCCCGGTATTTGTGAGGCTTTTAGTGTAGTTGCAACATCGCAAGTAACCAACGGTATGGCTGCTAAACGTGGGTGTTGGATGAGTTGTTGCAAATAAGTTTGGGCGGTACTAGTCTCTACATCTAGCAAAATGACATCAAATTGCCACACCCGCGCCAAGAGTTCTGCCTGATCTAGGTCATCGACTTCAATCACCCGATGTTCTCGCAGGGAGGAGTGGGGACTGACTGATTCAAACTCAGGATTCACTAACCTGAGAATTCGCAGTGGCGTTTGAATTGGGAGACTGGCGTTATTGTCTGACCCTAGCGGTAAAACTCCTTGTACAGTACATAATTTTTCTAGGAGTGGTGCTAACACCTGATGTTCTACTGGCAAGCTTAAGAAACCATCGGCTCGGTTGGCAAATGCTTGCTCTTTTTCGGCCGCCGTTGCTGTCAGAATTACAGATATATGACGAGTTGCGGCGTCAGATTTAAGTAAAGTCAGTACATCCCAGCCGGAGAGCAAGGGTAGCAAGGGATTGAGAAATATCGCTATTGGTTGCAAGCGTCGAGCTTTTTCTACTGCTTCTGTTCCCGATCGCGCAATCACTACGCGATATCCTACACTTTTGAGTTGTTCGGTCAAATCTTCAATATATCGGGCTACTGCTTCCACTACCAAAACCAGCCGTTGGGAACTAGCGGCATGATACTGTGTAGAATTAGTGACATGCTGACGACCTGCTGGAAGAATTTCTCGTGTTTGTTGGTGTCGTTTTTGGCTGTCTTCTCTGGTTTCGATATCTGGCTCTGAGAAACCTGCTTTTGGAGGACTGGGCGGTAGCAGCAGTGTGAACTGGCTACCTTTACCTTCACGAGATAAAAAGCTGACATCTCCTCCGTGCAGCCGAGCCAGGGCGCGAGTTAATACCAGCCCCAAACCAGTGCCTTCAAACTGACGGGTGAGGGGATTTTCTAGTTGTTGGAATTTTTGAAATATTAAATGTTGCTGGTGTTCAGGAATACCAATGCCTGTGTCCCAAACTGTAAAGGCAATCCATCCTTCCCAACGACTCACCCGCAGCCCAATTTCGCCTGATATTTCAGTGAATTTGAAGGCGTTGGAAAGTAGATGTATGAGCATCTGACGCAGGCGTAATTCATCTGCAACAATTTGGTCTAGACCTGGTTCAATACAGAGGCTGAATTGGGGAGCAGAGGAACGGGTATTTGAAGTTGGGGACGCGACTGTGACTTTGGTGCTTTGAGTGTGAATGGCTTTGACTTCGGATAAAGCGCGATCGCACACAGCCCGAATTTTGACTGGGGCTAGTGTTAGATCCATTTGTCCTGTCTCCATCCTGGTCAAATCTAAAATATCATTGACCACACTCATCAAATGGCGTCCGCTTTGATGAATCAGTCCCGCATAACGAGCTTGACGCTCGTTAAGTTCTCCCAATTGCTGATCTACTAGCAATCGTGATAATCCCAAAACGGCAGTGAGGGGAGTTTTCAGTTCATGACTAATACAAGCTAAAAACTCATCTTTCAAGCGATTTAGTTGAATTAAATCGGCATTCTTGGCTGCTAATTCTTTGCATAGCTGCTGCTGTTCAGTGACATCAGTCGCTAAAACCAACCACAAATCAGTGCTGAGTGGAATCTCTGATTCAGCACCCATGACTTTCAGTTCTGGACTATCTAATGGAATTTTGGCAAATTGCCAGATTCGTTCCTGACCATTTTGCACTTCCACAACGCAAGTACAAGTACCTAGTTGAGCATCCAAAAAGCAGCGACTGGATGTAGTTTGTGAGGCTGTATCTGCTTCTGTTAGGTCGTTGAGACTAGACAAGCCTGGTTCACTTTTAACCAACAACCGTGGCGTTGGTTGTTCTTCACCACCATTGGGATGAACTTTGATTCCTCGTTGCTTAACGTATTCTGGTTTCTTGGCTCGGAAGGGGGTAAGTATTGCCTCTACCTGACGCCTGACTCCTTCTGGGTCTTTTAAAATTCCTAATTGTTGCCACCAAGCTGGATTTTGGGCTACTACCTCGCCATTACCCGTTTCCAACATCAAAGGCCAAGGCAGTCTTTCCAGCAACTTCACCAATGGTTTTTGTACCGATGGCTGGGGTTGATTTGGCGTCTGCGGTTGGGAGTGAGTTTGTACAGCATCAGAATTGAGGGAGCCAGCCATTTTTTCCTTAGCGAGCGATCGCAACAGGCTTGACGTATCCACTAGCCCCAAATATTTACCGTCGGAGTCAATCAACGCCCAATCCAAATTTTGCTGTTTTTGGGCAAGTTGTTCAGACAAACGCCAGCTAAATTGCTCTACGCGCTCAGAAACTGGTATTGTCTGTATTGGATCAATTAGAGCTTGATCCAATACAGAAAGTGATTGCTGTAAATTTAAATTTTTATCGTCACTATGGCCTAATAATTTTTGGATTAAACGGGCAGAGTACAGCAATCCGACGGGCTCTTGCTGTTGATTAAGTACTACCAAGCGATCGCACTGCTCTTTCTCAAAAATCTCCAGCACCACCGCCAGAGTACTTGTTTGGGGGCAGCTAGGTACGGTTGCTTGAAAGTCATAAAGCGGGTAATCTAGCATTGACATAAGGCTTTGGGGGTCATTCTTCCTGCGGAAAACTCCGGCATTCCCATCTGCCAACTGCCGATGTTCTTTGCGCCTGAAGCCATATCCTCTAAGAAGACTCATATAAGCAATTTTGGTTACGATATTCAACGCCATTAAAACAATGGGACTTGCACTCACGGGCACCTGCTGGCGTCCGACCTTTAACAGAGAGGCAACCTTTCTTTTTGCCGCTCCTCATTTCTAGGAAATACCTTCACCAGTGTCTTACTGGTATTTAAACTCCTCATCGATAGCCACGGCTAAAACAATTATGGCTCCAAAGATTCGCTTTAGAACCTTGAGGAATTATAATGATTTAGAATGCGACATTCCTTTAAGTTCGTTTAAGTATCTTATCAAGGAGCAAAATAAAAAAGTCTATCTATCTGTATACATAGATATGCATATGCAAATAATATTTTTTTGGCGATACATACCTCATCTAAAACCTACTCAGTCCTACCACTCAGTCGCTGCACCAGGTTGTTGAGTGGCTAGAGCTATCTGTTGACACAGAGCGTTATTTTGGGGTGGAACCACAACTTTACTGCACACCCAGTATTACCCTAGAAGCGTTTGCCACAATTATTAGCCCACGCTTCTTGGTCAAGTCGATCAAGGAGATAGATAGACAATAAATGTTATTACCTATATTGATTTTCCAACGTGATGTTAACAAATATTTAAAGAATCCAGTTGATTTAGCCAACCAAAATGGTGTAGTTGCGTGGATATATAATTTAATTTCCGGCAAAATTGGGCAATTTTGCTATCGACCTGTTGCTGTAACTACCTCTGGAACAATCAACTCTTCACAATATTGGTTGCAACGCCACCCAAATGAACCAGATAATGACAAGCATTTTTATGTGTTTGCTAGTTACTCGCAAAAAAGGCAACAGCATTTCCAGGAGATGACTCTAGGAGAACGTCAAGAATTATTAAACCAGTTGAAATTAGATTACAGCGATATTCTTATAGATTATTTTACCACAGATAAAACCCTTAAAGAAAAAATTGATAAATTTATCAACACTATATTTTATGCTAATATTCCTGTGCCCCAAATTATCGAAATTCACATGGAAGTAATTGATGAATTTTCCAAACAGCTAAAATTAGAAGGAAGGAGTGATGAAACTTTACTCGATTACCGTCTGACGTTGATAGATATCCTCGCTCACTTGTGCGAAGTCTATAGATCTTCGATTTCTAAATAAATTAAATTTATCGATGTTTAAATCGGCACAAGCTACGACTTTTATTTACTTTCATTGCGCGTTCGCATCTTGTATTTTTCTTGTAATAATTAGCCTGTAAATTTATGAATAAAGCCAGAAAGACCTACGTTCTCAAGCTTTATGTAGCAGGGAACACGCCTAATTCAGTACGGGCATTAAAAACACTCAAAAATATTTTAGAACAGGAGTTTGAAGGTGTTTATGCGTTAAAAGTGATCGATGTCCTGAAAAGCCCGCAACTCGCCGAAGAAGATAAAATATTGGCAACGCCAACATTGTCTAAAATTTTGCCTCCACCAGTTCGCAAAATTATCGGCGATCTTTCAGATAGAGAACGAGTATTAATTGGATTAGATTTACTTTATGAGGAATTAAGTGAAGAAGACTTTACCGAATAAAACAGAATTCAGGAGTCAGAATTCAGAATTCAGAATCCAGAATTCAGAATACTCTATCCATAAAGCAAAAAGTCGAGCCAGTGCGTTCTTGTGGCCTTGCGTCGGCAAACAACTGGCCTTGGGGTGATGTTTTCGGGCGATACCTGGGGCAACGTCAAGGGCGAACTCAACTTTTCAAAACAGGAATAGAGTTTTAAGAAGGAAAATTTTTAATACTAGTTTTGCCCACTAGGGGCGGGATTTTAAACAAAAATTCAAATGCTCTCTACGAGACGCTACGCGTAGCTTGCTTCTTTGGAGCAGTACGCGGACACAGCTTAGCTCCGCCATCCAACAGTCGTACAAAAGTTATTCTGAATTCTGACTCCTGAATTCTGAATTCTTCATCCAATAATGTTAGTAATAAAAAACAGGGTTTTATACCCATTTGTTATCAAGCAATGAGTCAAAACGAGCAAAGAGAACCAAAAAAACCGCCGTTAATTGGGGGCGTAGAAAAAATTCGCACGATGATTGAGGGGTTTGACGACATTAGTCATGGTGGATTACCCATTAGTAGAACTACCTTGATTAGTGGCACATCAGGCACGGGAAAAACTTTATTATCTCTTCAGTTTCTTTATAACGGTATTACCTACTTTGACGAATCAGGAGTATTTGTCACCTTTGAAGAATCGCCCAGTGATATTATTAAAAACGCTCATATTTTTGGGTGGAACTTGCCACGCTTAATTGAAGAAGGCAAGTTATTTATTCTCGATGCATCTCCCGATCCAGAAGGACAAGATATCGTTGGCAATTTTGACCTTTCTGCCCTGATTGAGCGCTTGCAATATGCTATTCGTAAATATAAAGCCAAACGAGTTTCCATAGACTCAATCACAGCGGTGTTTCAACAGTATGAAGCAATGGGAGTCGTGCGGCGGGAAATTTTTCGCTTGGTAGCACGTCTCAAACAACTGAGTGTCACCACTGTTATTACCACTGAACGCAGCGAAGAATATGGCCCTGTTGCATCTTTTGGAGTCGAAGAATTTGTTTCCGATAATGTTGTAATTGTTCGCAACGTTTTAGAAGGAGAACGCCGCCGTCGCACAATTGAAATTCTCAAATTGCGCGGTACAACTCATATGAAAGGCGAGTATCCCTTTACAATTACTAATGAAGGAGTCAACATTTTTCCATTGGGGGCAATGCGCTTGACTCAACGTTCTTCTAATGTCAGAGTATCTTCTGGTGTCAAAACATTAGATGAAATGTGCGGTGGTGGTTTCTTCAAAGATTCAATTATCTTAGCAACAGGAGCCACGGGTACTGGCAAAACCCTATTAGTTAGTAAGTTTATTCAAGATGGCTGTCTCAATGGAGAACAGGCGATCTTATTTGCTTATGAAGAATCACGCGCCCAACTCTCTCGTAACGCTTCTTCTTGGGGAATTGATTTTGAGGAATTAGAACATCAGGGTTTACTCAAAATAATTTGTACCTATCCGGAATCCACTGGCTTAGAAGACCACTTACAAATCATTAAATCGGAAATTGCGATTTTTAAACCAGCTCGCATCGCCATTGACTCACTCTCAGCACTAGCCAGGGGAGTAAGCAATAATGCATTTCGGCAGTTTGTGATTGGTGTTACAGGTTATGCCAAACAAGAAGAAATTACGGGTTTCTTTACTAACACAACCGACCAATTTATGGGATCGCATTCCATTACAGACTCTCATATTTCCACGATTACCGATACAATTTTGATGTTACAGTACGTAGAAATTCGTGGAGAAATGTCGCGGGCAATTAACGTATTTAAAATGAGAGGCTCTTGGCACGATAAGGGCATTCGCGAGTATAATATCACTGCCGATGGGCCAGAAATTAAAGATTCATTCCGGAACTACGAACGGATTGTTAGCGGTGCTCCTACTCGCGTTAGTATCGATGAAAAGGCGGAACTTTCTCGCATCGTCAGACGTTTTGAAGATAAACAGAGTTCCGATTCCTAAATTTAGTATCGTAGTATATTCTTTCCTAAACTTAGTATCGTGCTATATTCTGTGGTGAAGAAAGGTTTTCTGCCGCTAGATTGATTTTCGTGTGAGGGGATGCGGTGAAAGGACAGCAATTATTCCATAGCTTCTTGCCTGGTGTGACAGCAGCGGTCTTAACAACTCAGCCTGCGTGGGCTGGTAATGTGAAAGTAAGTGGGGTACAGCTGGCGTCTTCACCGAGTGTTTTGACTTCTACCTATAGTCAAACCTTGGGTGTTGACATCATGAATACGCAATTGCCTAAAACAGCAGATGTTAGTATTCCAACCCTATTACCTGCTCCTGGTTTTACTAAGTTTAATGTGAAGCCTTTAAGTAATAACAGTATTCCAGTTTTTCTGGCTGGGAATACTGATGTGCCAATAGAACAAGTAGCTCAAAAAGATGAAGGTAGACTTCCTGATTTAACAGCTACCTCTGGTTCTTCCCAACAGCCAGATATCAATCGTTCTGTTCAAAGCAACCAAAAACAGAGCAATTCAAGCCCTTATTGGCAGAAATTAAAGAAGATAGTAGTTCCTGACTACACTTCTAAACCAGCTTCTGCCCAAAAAGAAATTTTGTCACTGTCTGCTTCACAGCAGCCAGCAGTTCAAAAGATAAATACTGTTACTCAGTTGCAGACATTTTTACAAACTTCACCCACAGGTGTAGGCGCAGCAAAGCTGTTGTCAGCCGAGAGGTGTCCACAGCAGGAGTTGGGAAAAACTAAAACTGACTCTTTGGCTGCTTTGCTGGTGACCTCAAACACCTGTTTACAACAAAATGCTGTTGACAAACGCCTAGCTCAGAGCAATACCACGGTTCCCACAGATTCAACGCCGACTCCTATTTTACCAGGAAGCGTAACTCCTGCACCAGCAGGTTCGACACCAACTCCCACTGTGCCCTCAGGTGGGGTGCAAATTCCTGAGAACCTGATTCCCAATGCAAATCCCCTACAATTTCCTACTAAACCGGGGGAAGTGACACTCCAGGAAAATCAGCCGATTACTTTGGGACAGGCTTTAGAATTAGCACGGCGTAACAATCGGGATTTACAAGTGGCGTTATTGGAGTTACAACGCAGTCGATATGCCCTAAAAGAAGCGGAAGCTGGTTTATTGCCGACTCTTGGGATTAGTGCGGATCTTACTCGCAGTCAATCTTCTACTAACCAGCTTCAGGATGAATTAAGCGGGCCAAACAGCTTACGCTCTACAGATGAACCCAACACAGCTTTTTCTGGACAAGCACAACTGTCTTATGACCTATATACCTCTGGGTTAGGTAAAGCCCGTAGAAACGCCGCTAGGGAACAGGTACGCTTCAATGAGTTGGCTGTAGAAACTCAGTCCGAAGAAATTCGCTTGAATGTGACGACTGACTACTACAATTTACAACAAGCAGATGAACAAGTACGTATTGCCCAGTCGGCTGTACAGAACTCCGAGGCTAGTTTACGGGATGCAGAAGCTTTGGAGCGAGCTGGAGTTGGTACGCGGTTCGATGTGCTGCGATCGCAGGTGAATTTAGCAAATGCCCAACAAGATCTAACTAATGCTAGATCCCAGCAAACAATTTCCCGTCGTCAGTTGGCTACTCGCATCAGTTTGCCACAGGGGATAAATATCAGCGCCGCCGACCCTGTACAATTAGCTGGTCTTTGGGATCTGACGCTAGAAGACAGTATCGTCCGAGCTTTTCAAAACCGCCCGGAACTCCAACAACAGTTGGCACAACGTAATATTAACGATCAACAGCGCCGACAAGCCCTTGCAGAACTAGGCCCTCAAATTAGTTTGGTAGCCAGCTATGACCTGCTAGATCAGTTTGATGATAGCGTCAGTGTTACAGATGGTTATTCATTTGGAGTTAGGGCAACTCTAAATTTGTATGATGGGGGAGCATCAAGAGCGAGGGCAGCTCAGCAGAAAGTTAATATTGCGATCGCAGAAACTCAATTTGCTGAACAGCGTAACCAAATTCGCTTTCAAGTAGAACAAGCCTTTTCTACCCAGCGATCTAATTTGGAGAATGTTCAAACCGCTAATACCGCCTTAGAACAAGCAAGAGAAGCTCTACGTTTAGCGCGTTTGCGATTCCAAGCTGGTGTAGGCACTCAAACTGATGTAATTAACTCTGAAAACGACTTAACAAGAGCTGAAGGTAATCGAGTCACAGCAATTTTGGATTACAACCGTGCTTTAGCTCAACTGCAACGCTCTGTTACCCTCAGAGGGCTACGCTAGTTACCCAAAATTAAACTTTATCATAGAAATGAGTAGCATTTCTAATTAAAAAACCTCAAAAGCCTCATTTTTCAGTGATTAAACTGCAAAATGAGGCTTTTTACTAAAAATTGGCCATAGGGCATTGGTTATTTCTCTCCCTGCTCCCCCTGCTCCCCCTGCTCCCCCTGCTCCCCCTGCTCCCCCTGCTCCCCCTGCTCCCTCATCCCCCTCATCTTCCCCATGCCCCATGCCCCATGCCCCATGCCCAATTTTCATGTGAAGTGTCAAAATTGAACTAACATAACTGAGTGTTCGTAGTTTACCGCCGTAGGCATCGCTCGCCTTGTCAAAGACCCATGACTAAAGTAACATCAAAAGAAATTGCACAGTTTCGCTCTCAATTAGCAGATGATCCCAGCGATATGGAAGCGCTGGACTTGATTGAAGACTGTGATGGAGATTTAGAGGATGCAGCGATGACGCTAGCTATCCGCGCAGGACAAGAACCAGAAAGAGCAAATTCCGAATGGTTGGATGCTTTGGCTAGAAAATGGCGTGCGGTTATTTGTCAACAAGAATATCGGGAAGATTTGCTCAATAGTTCCCTTCAGGAAATGATGGAACATCTCAAAACAACGCCCACGTTTCCGAAGATTTTGGCAACACCAGTTTTAATTTATGTCCTCAAGCAAGGCGTGAACAATTTTTGTGAACCACTGGATTCATTAAAGTAAAAGGGATTGGGGACTGGGGATTGGGGATTGGGTAATCAGCGTAAAAATTACTGTAGAGGTAAAGCGCAATACTAAACCCCTACCACAAATCTGATTTTTTCAGTGATTCATATTTGGTATTGCATGTCAATACCTAAGTAATACTAAATTTTGACTCCTGAATTCTGAATTCTGAATTCTGAATTCTGACTCCTGCCCACAGGACTGATACGCTGTTAATTAAGGCAAAACTTTTATTAAATAACTATTGTAGAATCAATGAATTACCTTGTTGCTGTATTACCAGACCGCATTCAGGCTGAAGCTGCTTACTTAGCTTTAGAAAAAGAAGGCATAAGCAGTACTATTCTGGGGAAGGGCTATAAAACCGCTGACGAGTTTGGCTTAATCGACCCCAAAGACCAAGCCAAAAAGCAAGCACAGCTCATGGCAACCTGGCTGATACCATTCGGCTTTTTTGCAGGTTTTACCTTCAGCCTAATTACTGATTTGCATACTTTTGCCTGGGCGGGTGAAGTTGGCAATCACATCGTTGGAGGACTGCTGGGTGCTGCTAGTGGTGCTATGGGTGGTGTGTTTGTCGGTGGCGGAGTTGGTTTACTCGTAGGTAGTGGTGATGCTTTACCTTATCGCAACCGTCTGGATGCGGGTAAATATTTAATTGCAGTTGAAGGTTCCGAAACTCTGACTCGACAAGCAACCAGAATATTACGGCAATTTGAACCAGAAAATATTCAGGGTTATGCAGGCACAAATACCGTGTACTAAATGAATCATAGTTTACACATTACAACACAGCGGCTTGAGTTGCTTCCTTGTTCCTTGAAAGTGGCGCAAGCCGCTGTAACAAAAAACAAATCTGAAGTCGAAAGGCTCTTAGGGTTACGTGTTCCTGATGAATGGTATGCCTCTGAGGTGTTAGATTTTTTCCCAATGTATGCTCAGATGCTAATAGATGATCCTTCCCAGTTGGGTTGGGGTGTGTGGCTGATGATTCACATTGCTGATAATACCCTGATTGGTGATTTGGGCTTCGGTGGCAAACCTAATGAGCAAGGAACAACAGAAATGGGTTATGAAGTGATATCGGCGTATCGTCAGCAAGGATTTGCTTTTGAAGCTGTAGAAGCATTAGTGAATTTTGCTTTTACTCAGCCGGAACTCAAAAGAATTATCTCTCATTCTCCAGATGATCATGCTGCCTCAATTCGCATTCTTGAAAAGTTAAGAATGCAACAAATTGC
Source organism: Desmonostoc muscorum LEGE 12446 (assembly GCF_015207005.2). Classification (GTDB taxonomy): domain Bacteria; phylum Cyanobacteriota; class Cyanobacteriia; order Cyanobacteriales; family Nostocaceae; genus Nostoc; species Nostoc muscorum. Next base: position 5,158,781 of record NZ_JADEXS020000001.1, on the reverse strand, counting down.
TAGAGATGAAAACCTTATAAAATGGGAATTAAAGTTAGAATCAAGATAGGAATTCAGAATTCAGAATTCAGAAGTAAGACAACCTCTATGCTTGGCTTTGAGAGTGAAGCTGTGTACTTCAGCAACTTGAAATCCGCTGTAATTCCTAACTCCTAACTCCTAATTTTTCCAAATGTTGCCACGAGAAGAACTTTTAAAAGGTGTTGAAAATCGAGATAGTGTAGCTCGTGTAATTGACCAAGCAGAGCAAGCTATTAAAACTTGGGAAGTGGTTGTAACGGATTTTTTATCTCCTCCAGAATTGGCGGAAATTCAACGGGTGTTTAGTCGATTAACAGAGGTGCAATTAGTTGTGTGGGGTGGATATCCGCAAGCTGAACGCCAAAGAATAGCGATCGCTCGTTCGGAATTACCTTTAGATCAATCTCAAGTCAGCCTTGTTGCAGTAGAAATTGCTGGTAATTTCTTGTTTGATACCGCCAGTCACCGCGACTTTTTAGGCGCAATGCTGGGGACAGGAATTGTCCGTGAAAAGACAGGAGATATTATTGTTTTGGGAGAACGGGGGGCGCAGGCGATCGTTGCACCAGAGTTGGTGGAATTTTTGCAAATTAGCCTGAAACAGGTGCGATCGGTTCCTGTGAAAACTCAACAAATTGAGATTACCGAGTTAAAGGTTCGAGAACCGAAGAAAAAAGAATTAACTACTGTGGAAGCGTCTTTGCGATTAGATGCGATCGCCTCTGCTGGTTTCGGCATGTCCCGCAGTAAAATGGTTGATTTAATAGACTCTGGTGATGTCCGCGTCAATTGGAAAGAAGTAACTCAAGCTAGTTCCCAAGTCAAATCAGGCGACTTAATCGCCATTCGCTCTAAAGGACGTTTAGAAGTAGGAGAAATTGCTGTTACTAAAAAAGACCGTTATCGAGTTCAATTAACAAGGTATATGTGATTTTTGAGCCAATAAAATATACTATATTCAGAATTCTGACTCGTGAATTCTTAATCCTGCTGTAAAATCTAAAATCCAAAATCGTTTAGACTTTAAACCTTTTTGCCAAAATATTCAGCAGAATTTTTCGCGGTACTAATCGAGCTAATGTACTTCTAATTTGAGTAGTAATATCACCAATAATAACGGTAGGCTGCCATTCTTCTAAAGCTCTGAGAGATTCACTAACTACTTCTTCAGAGGAATATACCTTTTCTGTGCTTCCTGCTAAAGCTGGAGGAAAATTAGCTTCTGCAAAAAAATTTGTTTCTATAGGCCCTGGACAAGTAACTAGGATACGGACACCATATTGGCGGTTTTCTGCCCAGAGTGCTTCACTAAAGCTGAGAATAAACGCTTTACTAGCAGCATAAACAGAAAGATATGGTATCGGTTGAAATCCAGTAATTGAAGATACGTTAATAATACTTCCAGAACGACGTTGCCGCATCAAAGGTAGAAATTTATGGGTTAAATCTACCAATGCCACAATATTTAATTGTACGATTTTAACTTGTCTTTCTCCATCTGACTCAGCAAAGTCACCATAGCAACCAAAACCAGCATTGTTGATTAATAAATCAATCGTTAATCCTTTTGCTTTTGTGGCATCAAATACAGCGGCGGCAGCGTTAGCTTCTGTAAGGTCTTTAACTATAACATCTACTTCAATTTTGTGTTTCTCTTGTAGTTGTTGAGCTAATTTTTTGAGTTGATCTTCCGAACGAGCAACGAGTACAAGATTTGTCTTGCGTGCAGCTAATTCCTGGGCAAAAGCCTTACCAATACCACTAGAGGCACCAGTAATTAAAGCAGTTGACATTCTACATATTCAGATAGTTTTTCCAGCACATTATAAATATTAGCCAGAGTGGATATAAATTTTAACTATCTAAAGTGATATACCTAAAAGGGTAAAACCAGCATCCAGTACTAACTACCATTGTTCAGCCCAATAGATAATTTCTGAGGCAGAACTATTAATTGCAACACCATAGCTATTTCCATGATTCCATTTGAAGCCATATCTACCTCTGTCTGTTGCATTTAATACTAATATTTCATATGCATCTGGAAAAGTTTCCGCCGGAAAGTCACTGGTGTAGAAAAAAGTTGTTGGCACACCGTTAGGCTGGTTTATATGGTCGTTTGTATTACCACCTCTATATTTATGTTTTGCATTATTTCTGTATTGTGAGAGTAATTTTTTTATTTTTTCTGGCGGCTGTTTAAATCTAATTTGAAAAAAACTACCTCCTTGTAAAAATCCAGGAGAATAAGCAATGCGAAAATATTTAGCATCAGTGGGAATTTGATTCGGAAAATGTCTTAGTAGGTCATAATTAGACCACAATTGATTCCGAATTTCTTGATAGCGTGCTGTATCAGTTATTATTTCAGGTTCACTAGTATTGCTAAAAGCTTTTCTGAGGAAAAAGCTTCCCCCAACAATACCAAGACTGCCAAGGGAAAATAGAACTATCATGGCAGCTTGGATAAAATGCGTAGGCATAGCCCGTCGTAGACATCGCTTCATCAAATTGAGTGTGTCTAATTTTCATAGTCATATATCTAACTAGTAAACCAAATTCGTACTATTGCGGATATCCTGCTAGAGATATTAACAAAAACTTTGTCTATTTAGGCGAAAATTGGACTATTTGTAAAATTATGGTGAAGATGACCAATGCTTACTTAGTTAAATACCGCAGGTTGTCCTTGTTGAGGTTAATACTAACGTTATAGATAACGAAATCAATGCCACAGCTATCTCTTATTTTTTGAATTCTTCCTGATGAAGTGAGGACTAAAGCGGATATATAAATAGTAGATGCACCTTAATTAAATCACAGCCCTCAGCCTTTCGCTGGGGGCTTTATTTATTGCTGATAATTTTGATTTTGGAAATAAAAAAATATTCTTAACGAGTCAATTTTACCCGGATAGAGCAAGAATTAAAGCGGATCATTAAATGGTAGATGCACCTTAATAAATTTCTCGCCCCCAGCTTTTAGCTGAGGGCTTTATTTATTACTGATAATTTTGATTTTGGAAATAAAAAAATATTCTTAACAAGTCAAACTTGCCCGGATAGAGGCAGAATTAAAGCGGATTATTAAATGGTAGATGCACTCTAATAAATCACATATGTCACAGCCCTCAGCCTTTGGTCTGGGGCTTTTATTATTTAAATATAGATGGTAGCAAACCGGGAGCTAACCACAGAGCGTAACCAATAAATCCAAATAGCAAACTAATCATGGCTGTAATAACATAGCTGATACAAATTAATAAACCATCAGATTCGATGGTGGCAACAGTTAAAAGTAAAATACCTACAGTGGGAATAGGATTTGTCAGGGGAATTGGTAATATTAGTAATATTGTTAACCAAGAGATGCAAAACCCATTGATTCGCCAAATTAAGGGATTATGGGCTATTTTTCCCAATCGGGGACGGGCTATTTTTTGTAATATTTTAGTGAGACGACCCAAGTTTTGTAAAAGTAACTGGGCAAAGGCACGAGGAAATTTGTAGTTAGCGATTCTTTTCGGTAGCCAAGGCGATCGCCTTCCTAAAACCATTTGTACTGACAACAGTAAACAAGCAGCACCAAAAGGGCCAGTTAATCCCGGTGGCATCGGAAACAAAAACGGCAATACTAATAATGCAATTACCAGGCTGAACCCTCGTTCTGAGGTTTCTGCCAGAATATCACCTAGAGTCAGGGGTTGTTCGGCTAGGCGTTCTAACAGGGACTTTATATCTTGAGAAAATCTCAGATGCATTTGGCGTGATTTTGATCAAAGGGAGTGGGGAGTGGGGAGTCAGGGGAGTGGGGGAGATGAGGGAGATGAGGGAGATGAGGGAGATAAGGGAGAACAATTCCTAACTTTTAACTCTTAACTCCTAACTTTTAACTCTTAACTCCTAACTCTTAACTCCTAACTCCTAACTCTTAACTCCTAACTCCTAACTCCTAACTCTTGACTTCTGCGGGTACTAAAACACTTATAGCTTTAGGTATAACTCGGAAATGGGCAGGTGTGTAAGTAGTGATTTCACCATCTGTATTAATGGGGCGTGGTTTGCGAGTATATAAATGTATTTCTTGACCTTGAAGAGAGCGTACACTCTCCCAATGTATATGCCGCCCTTGTCGCATTGCAGGTAATAATAATATAATCTGCCACCAATGTTGAATTTCCAAACTATAAAGATCTAGTCTTTGGTCATCTATTGCAGCATCATCTGCTACTGCCATACCACCACCATAATAGCGACCGTTACCTACAGCAATTTGCACTGTTTTCACGCGAACTGATTCACCATTGATAGCAATCTCCGCACTAAAAGGTCTAGCTGACCAAATCACTTGCAATGCAGTGGCGGCGTAAGCAAATATTCCCCAACGGCGTTTGACTTCTTTGGTAAGTCGTTCGGTAATTTTTACACTCAATCCCAAACTAGCAACGTTAAAAAAGTGCTTGCCGTTGACCCAACCCAAGTCAATACGGTGTAAATTTTTCTGGGCAATAATATTACAAGCTTCGTTGAGGGAGTTGGGAATTCCTAAAGTTCTTGCTAGGTCGTTGGCAGTTCCCAGAGGCAAAATTCCTAAGGGCAACTGAGTTTCAACTAAAGCATCTACTGCGGCATTCAGAGTGCCATCGCCACCACCAACTATTACTAAATCAACTTGATGTTGATAGCGAAGTATGGCTTCAGAAAGTTGTTTCGGATGTTCTGTAGACTCTTCAATTAAAATAAAGCCGAGTGTCTTCAAATAATCGATCGCTTCCGACAGACCTTTTTGCCCTTGGCGGGCATGACGATTTACTAACAGCAGTGCGCGGGAACTCATGGGTAGTACCTTTTGTAGTTAATATGTCCAAGCATCCGCATCTGTTTACTCAGCTTAAATTTAACTATCAGAAACTTTTTCAGGTGCGATCGCAGTTATCAAAATGCATTTTATCAACACTTAATTATATTGTTATGGTTGCTATTTTTTCAGTTCTATTTTGTCTAATTTAAGTTTATCAGCTATTGAAATTTTAATAATCAGTGCATAGAGTGACGATGGCAACTTGAACTACAGACTGGGGAATCCTCTAACAAAGCCTTCAAGTTCCAAAAATCGTTGTGATAATTTTGTAGTATCTCAGGAACAAAGATAATTGTAGTGTTATCTATATGACTAGTGTGTTAATCTAGACTCGCCTTAGGGAAGCTGTAAAAGCTTTGACATAGTGTTCTGTGGTTTGAAAATTTCTATTCCTTCTAATTCACTAAACTAATTGCTAGAAAAATCGTGAGGTCATCAATGCAGCGAATTAAATTTTGGGTACTTTTTCCACTTACCTTAATATTTGGTTGCTCAAATCAATTACTTCAATCTAGTCCAACTGTAGCCAAGTCTCAGCCAGCAGTCGTTGAAGAAAATAATCCGACTTTGTTAGCAAAAGCAAATTACCTTTCACCGCTGGAACAACAGGTAATTATTGAAACAAATAAAGTAAGAACAAATCCTAAAGCATATCTGCCAATTTTGGAAAACTATCGAAAGCGCTTTCAAGGCAACCGAGTCAAAATTTCTGATAATACTTATTTGAGAACTCAAGAAGGAGTAAAAGCAGTCGATGAGGCGATCGCATTTCTCAAATCAGCACGTCCTCTAGTAGCTCTGAGTGCCTCTAAGGGTATGTCTTTGGCAGCAAAAGACCACGTTAAAGACCAAGGCGCAAAAGGTGCCACAGGTCATGATGGTAGCGATGGTAGCAACCCGTTTACTCGCATCAACCGCTATGGTAGATGGCTGACAACCGCAGGCGAAAATATCAGTTATGGGCCAAACACCGCCCAAGATATCGTCATGCAATTAATTATTGATGATGGTGTGCCCGATCGCGGTCATCGAACAAATATTTTTAACGGCGCTTTTAAAGTCTCTGGTGTTGCTTATGGAACTCACAAATCATATAGAACAATCTGCGTAATTACTTACGCTGGAGGGTATCAAGAAAAATAATTTTAGGTGACGAATAGATATACTGGCGATTAGGGACTTCCAAATAAAAAAATATTCAATTAACTCTTGTGGGGTGGGCGTCTCGCCCGCCCAGTCCATAGGGCGAGCAAGATGCCCACCCCACAATATTGGATAATTTATTTCTTGGAGTTCCCTTAGAAATCGCGTCTACACAAACTTAAAGAATTTGCAACCCGCGAAGGCGGGTTTTGTCTGTGTAGCTGCGAATTCTATTCGCCAAGGCTATTGAGATTATCCTAAACTGAATAACTTGGCGATCGCAGGCAATAATTTATTAGCCGCTTCCACCAGCGAAGCGACAGCAGGTAAGCTAGAAAATATCCCTTTCAACATTGTGATTGCGGTTTTTGCAGTCTTTTGCTTTGTCGATTCTTGAGGATTTTGACCCGCTTCGGCTAAAGCTTTCACTTGTTCTAATGCCTCAACTTTCTCTTCATTTGGCAAATATGTGGACTGTGTAATTTCATCTTGCAACTGCGATAACAATTCTTTAATTCCTGGTTTATCTGCTTCTGGTGAATCAGGTAATTGATTGAGGGTAATACTCACATTACCGCTGATGGTTCCCAGGTTAGCAATAGAATTATTGCCAGCGACACCGCTGACATTACTGCTACCTTGAATATTGATGCCGCTGATATCAGACATGATGGTATTTCCTTGTGTATAAGATTTAGGCTGCTGGAGTGCAGTCGTTATCATATTTTTTAAATCACTAATATAACTATCTTTTTCTACAAGTAGTGCTTGCTGACTCTGCGATAAAGCTTTGAGTTGATTATAATCATCAAAATATTCTGCACTCAATTGAGATTTATCGCTAAGAGCGGCGGTTTTGGCTCTGAGCAAGATTTTATCATCGCCGCGTTTCTCCATTGCCACAATTTCTAACTCGGCTTCGGGATGATTTTCGGCGAGGTTTTTGAAGGCTATGGCAACAGCGCGGGGGTCAACGCCTTGATTATGATAAAGGTCGAGGGTGTCAAAAATTGGCTTGATAAAGTCGGCAAAATCCCCGTCTGTAAATATCTCTTGTTTGTTATCAGGTTTACGGAGAGGATCGGGGTCGTCTTTGGTGGGTAAGCGCATAAAGACATATTCACACCTCACCCCATGCAATTTAGTTGTATTTGTAATGCCCCAATCTTCGATGTACGCGCCGGTGAGAGTTGCACCTGTTAAGTCTGTGCCGTCTAGTTGGGTTTGCTTGAGCTTTGCTCTTGACAAATCGGCATCTTGTAAGTTTGCTTTACTGAGGTCAGCACCGAGAAAGCTGGCATCTGCTAAGTTTGCTGCTTGTAAGTTCACACCTCGCAGTGATAAACCATCAAAGTTATTGTCTTGTCCTTGTCTTGTAATTACTATCTTTCGTATTTGTGGTTTTTCAAGATAAGTTGCACCAACACGAGCAAGATTAAGGTTCTTAGCTTGGAACCAGCAAGTAAGAGTTAGATTAGCAGCCAGAAAATTAGTGTTTTTCAGCGTCGCCGCAGTGAAATTAGCATCAGTTAAATCAGCTCTGAGAAAACTTGTACCGCCCGTGTTAGTGATAACAGTCTTTAAACACTCGTCAACTATTGCTATGGAAAAAGGGACAATACCAGCTTCAACCCGACCTCTCGCTGTAGATATAATTCCGCCTTTAGAGCCAATAGCAGCTAAATATATAAACCCCAAAAACCCTAAAATAACTGGGAGACCACCAGCTAAAACAACATCAAATACAGATATAGAGCGTATAGAAACAGCCAAAACTGCTGAGATAGCTAAAGCCAAAACCAAAGCTATACACCCAGCTATAGCTAAAACCAGATTTGCAGTCAGAGCAACAGCCCAGTTATACCTGGAAACAACCGCAGCTACAGTGATAACTATCACTAAAACTATTACTACAGCTACAGTTAAGGATTTTGATAGTGCTGATAAAACTAATGAGACTATTACTAATGCTGCACCAATTACCCAATGGCGTTGCAGTCCAGCTTTGGCATAGCTAAAGTTTGCTCCTCTCAAGTTAGCGTTAGTGAAGTTTGCCCCTCGGATGTCGGCATAGCTAAAGTTTGCACCCGCAAGGTCTTGTCTACCTTTGAAGTCGCGTCCTTGGAGATTTTGACCGGAAAAGTCTAAAGCCATGTTCCACTTTACACAGGTGAGCAAATTTTACTACACGCTCACCCCTGTAAATTCAAGAATAGTTAAATATATTTCTAAGTTGAGGTTCAAAGGTGCAACTTCGAGGTTCAAAGACGCGATAAATCGCCGTCTCTACAATAATTAGTCCTTTGTAGAGACGGCGATTTATCGCGTCTCTTGCCTTAACCGAACAGTATTGTCTACCTAACTTATTCCTCCCCAACCCAGGCACCATGAAACCCATAAGGCACCCGCTGGGGAATTATCACCCGCGCTACAGGTTCAGCCGTGACATCTTGGGCATTCACTACTACCAATTCTGAAGTATCTAAACTTTCATCGTGGACGAAAGTCATCAGCCAACCATCATCCTCTACCGTTGCACCAGGACGTGGCGCAAACACAGCTTCACCGCCATAGCGTCCTTCTCCGAATTCATGGGTTTGGGACTTTCCACTGCTGAAGTCGTATTTGATGATACCTTCAAATAAAGGTAGGGGACTGTTCGCCATTTTGTTACTGTAGCCATATCGGGTTTTTCGCCCCAACAGGTTTTCGTTGACGCGGGGAAATTCGGAAGCTACATCATCCAACATTTCTTCACGCACTGTCCCGGTACTGAGGTTAAAGCGCCAGCGATGCAAGCGGGGAATATTTGCGTCTGGGTCGGGTTGCGAATCATTTAAATTCAAGACTGTAGTGGAACTCATGCGACAAGCAATCAGCACTACTTCGTCTCCCTCTTCGTAGGCGTTGAGGGTATGGAAGACGTAGCAAGCGGGACTCTCAAACCAGCGGATATTACTGTTGTTACCGTGACGTGGTACAATGCCGAAGCGACTAGGGCGATCGCGCTCAAACATCATCACAGATTCTCCGCGTTGCGCTCTTTCGGGGCTGAAAGTCATGGGTAAATCCATGAAAATGGTGTAGTTTTCAGTGATGGCGAAGTCGTGCATCATCACCCCAATTGGCAAGTCAATTGGCACTGTCCGCAACAGTTCCCCTTGTGTTGAAACAACACTGTATTGCAGGTACGGTGGCACGAAGGGAGAGTAGCCAAAGAACATCATTTCACCAGTCACCGGGTCTACCTTGGGATGGGCTGTGAAGGCAGAAACCAGCTTGCCATCGTAGGTGTACTCGCCAATGGTTTCTAATTCTGGCAGCTTGATAGCGTGAGGACTACCCCCTTCGTTCAGCGCCAACATTTGACCAGCGTGCCACACTAAGGCGGTGTTGGCTGTATTTTTGCCGGGGCCGTGGGGATTATCCATTTGTGGTGGTTCTAGCAACCCAGTCCAGATAGCCTTACCCGCTTCTCGTTCTGTTTTCCATCCCCTTGTTTGGACGTAGCGGTTACGATAAGTTGCTACACCGTTGCTAATTTGTACACCATGCAACATTCCATCTCCATCAAACCAGTGATATTCACCGATGGGTGACCATTGAGGGTTAGGGCCATTGCGGACAAACATCCCGGATAACTCAGGGGGTAGTTCACCAATAACTGACAATTTGTCAGTGGTGATTTCTTCGCGGACTGGGGCAAAATTGCGATCGAGATAGGGATTAACTGCTACTGTTGTCATTGTTTTGATTGATGAAAGTTAGAGAATTTGGTATTGTGATGAATGTGGGTTTTGCTGACTAATGACATTGATTGCTGTCTTCAACCAATCAATATAAGTCTGTTCTCTACGGATGACCAACTCCAGCACCAGCCTTTGCATTACCTCCTCGCGGCTGGCAGACTCATCACCCAATAGTGGTAAATCGATATTTTCACATTTGGCAAGCTTTTCGTTTCGAGCCGCCAATTGCTGCTCTAATAGATGAATAATGATTTCATTAGGCAATTCATCTGCAAAGTGCAACTGAATCAGCATTGGTTCCCGTAGAATTGGTAAGGGTTGGTGAGTACCAAGCCATAAGACCAATTCAGCTTTTCCTGATTCGGTTATGGTGTAGACTTTGCGGTTAGGGCGATCGTGCTGAATCTCAATCGTACAAGTAATATAGCCTTGCTCAACTAGCTTTTCGAGGGTTCTATAAATTTGTGCTTGGTCTGCTGGCCACAAATGGCCAATGCATTGGTCGAAGCAGCTTGTTTTAAGGTCATAGCCTGTCATTGCTTGCTGCTGAAGAAGACCCAGAATTACATGTGCTAACGACATGAAAACGGTTTTTCCATAATTACTGTTTACTCGATCGCTTCTATCTATATACTTGTTATAAGTTTATGCTAATATATGATTAATCAGATATGAAAGATGACCGCTATAAAAAGACATGTTAACTATAGTGTGTCCTAGTAAGAAAATTGATATATGAACTTTGGTTGATAAATACCGAAGCAGAAATTATTCAAGTTATTAAAGACTATCGTAACGAGAGGATGGGTAACATTGACTTCTAACACACTTTTACAAAGAATCCGTCAACATCAATATCTGCGTGATTTACGAAATAAATTACTATACCTTCACAAGATGTTGCTGGAGACAGAACGCATCGCCTACGAACAAATTAGTGGCCGGGTATCAAGTACAGAACTCCTGCAACTCGTCATCGGTCATGAACAATTTGCTTGGCTACATCGGATTTCTGAGATGGTTGTGCAAATTGATGAAATGCTGATAGCAGATGAACCAATAGCCCTGGATGATTTGCAAAAGTTGATTGCCGATGTCCGCACGTTGATTGTGCCCTTAGAGACAGGTAATACCTTTGAAAGAAAGTATTATAACGCACTCCAGAGCGAACCCGCTGCTGTGTTGGCACATGCGGAGATATCAAAGCTTCTGATGTCTAATGTCCAGTAACTTCAGCATCTGGCAATTGAAGCACAAAGACCTTGGTAGGGTAGCACAGCTGTGCTACCCTACGGTAAATCTATATGTATGAACATTTTCGTGAAATGGCATAACACCCTGAAATCTTTCTCGCTTTCAGGGTGTTACGTTCTTCATAACATGAAACCTCTGCCGTCTGTGCGGGTTTCCAGCATTCAGACTTTCCACAAAATCTAAAATCTAAAATCTAAAATCTAAAATTATCCCACCAAGTAAGATAAAACCAATCCAGACGTTTTGGCGAAACATCTCACCATAAACAGGGTTAGGTAAATTTTGCTCTCTTAATCGCAGAGATTGCCAAACCCAAGCAATAGTAGCTAATGCAAGGCTAATCCAGAAAGGCAGGTGAAGATTTATAACTACGCCTAAGCAAGCTAATAATAAGATTGTGCCAGCAAAGAAAATTCCAATAGCCGCAGGGGCATAATCACCAAAAAATAGAGCGCTAGAATTAACACCAATGCGGCGATCGTCTTCCTTGTCGCTCATGGCATAAACTGTATCAAATCCCAATGTCCACAATACAGTTGCGCCCCAAAGTAACCAAGTTGGTTGGGAGATAGTTTGCGTTACTGCACTCCAGCTAATCAACACCGCAAAACCCCAGGCGATGGAAAGCACTAGTTGTGGAATAGGAAACACTCGCTTTGCCCCTGGATAAAGTAGAATTACTGGCACCGCTGCTACAGATAACCAGAAACTCAAGGGGTTAAGATAAAAAGCCAGAACCGCCGCACAAGCCAGCGCCACTATAGCGACAACAATCCCTACTTTCACAGACAAAGCACGAGAAGCCAAGGGGCGATCGCGTGTTCTCTCCACTTCTGGATCAATATCTTTATCCCACAAATCGTTGACAACACACCCAGCCGCACTTGTGGCCAGAGTACCCAATACAATCACACCAACCAGAGGTAAAGGTGGTTTCCCAGCAGCTGCCAAAAAGACAGCCCACAAGGCAGGAATCATCAATATTAATCGTCCTTCAGGTTTATGCCAGCGCAAAAGGCGCATAATCACAAGCCAAATTGGCTTTTCGTCACGTTCTGGTGTCGTTAACATAGCGTGGGGAGTGGGGAGTGGGGAGTGGGGAGTGGGGATTGGGTAGTTACAATTGCGTATCAAGAAAATTTTTCTCTAATCCGGACTCCCAACTCCCCACTCCCTATTTCCTAATTCACAGATCTTTACATCTATAGAATAACGTTATTTGTTATTTGTAAAAACATAACCCCAAGTGGCAACTTTAAAAACCTTTAAATAGTCACTGGAGTTGTAAGCAGTAGGGTGAATATACTTAGCTCAGTTAATCTCGACAAAACTGAGTGCTGAGTTGGGAGTTCCGAGTGCTGAGTATTTTTTAAGTTTTACTCAATACTCAATGCTGGACACTAGCTCAACGCCCCGCTACCGCCAACAGCACTCAGCACTGAGTATGGGCTAGTGTGTTGCAATAAATATCAGTGCCAGCTACCCCGACATACCACCGTTTGCCATCACTAATTTAGAGAGAAAACTAGATGCAGAACGTCATTTCGGCTAGCTGGGAGAGTACTCCAACTCAACCAGTTGACCAACACCGAATTATTGCTGCCATTGACTTGGGGACAAATTCTCTACATATGGTAGTGGTAAAGATTGACCCCACACTACCAGCTTTCAGCATTATTGCCAGAGAAAAAGAAACCGTCAGGCTAGGCGATCGCAATATTGCCACAGGGGAACTCAAACCTGAGATAATCAGGAAGGCGATCGCTGCTTTAGGACGCTTTCAAGAAGTTGCCAAAACTATCAACGCTGAAACTATCATTGCTGTGGCAACTAGTGCTGTGCGCGAAGCCCCTAATGGTAAAGATTTTTTACACACCATACAAGCCGAGTTGGGTTTAAATGTTGACTTAATTTCTGGTCAAGAAGAAGCGCGACGAATCTACCTTGGCGTATTGTCGGGGATGGAATTTCACAACCAGCCCCACATCATTGTTGATATTGGTGGCGGTTCCACAGAATTAATTTTGGGGGACAGTCACGAACCCCGCACTCTTACCAGTACTAAAGTCGGTGCAGTGCGACTCACTAGTGAGTTAATCACCACCGATCCCATTAGCAATACTGAGTTTCAATATCTCCAAGCTTATGCACGGGGGATGTTGGAACGTTCTGTAGAAGAGGTACTGGCAAATTTGGAGTTTGGAGAATCTGCCCGTTTGGTGGGTACGGCTGGCACTATTGAAACCCTAGCGATGATTCATGCACGGGAAAAGTCAGGTGCTATTCCCTCCACTCTCAATGGCTACCAGTTCAGTCTCAAAGACTTACGGGAGTTGGTAAATCGGTTGCGGAAACTGAGTAACGCAGAAAGGGCTGCTGTACCTGGAATGCCAGAGAAACGGTCAGAAGTGATACTTGCAGGAGCAGTAATTTTACAGGAATCCATGACCCTTTTGGGTGCTGAGTCCGTGACAGTCTGTGAACGTTCTCTGAGGGAAGGCGTAATTGTAGATTGGATGCTTTCCCACGGTTTAATTGAAGATAAACTGCGCTATCAAAGTTCAGTTCGGGAACGCAATGTTCTAAAGCTTGCTAATAAGTACCACATTAATTTAGAACATAGCGATCGCGTAGCTAAATTTGCCGAAAGTTTATTTGACCAAACCCAAGGTACGCTACACCATTGGGGAGCCGACGAGCGACAATTACTCTGGGCAGCTGCAATATTACACAATTGCGGTCATTACGTCAGCCATTCGTCTCACCACAAGCACTCCTACTATCTAATCCGCAATGGGGAATTACTCGGTTACACAGAAACTGAGATTGAAATCATTGCAAATTTAGCGCGTTATCATCGCAAATCGCCGCCCAAGAAAAAACATGAAAATTATCAGAGTTTCCTGGCTAAACATCAGCGACAAATAGTCAGCCAATTGAGCGCCATATTAAGGTTAGCTGTGGCACTAGATAGACGACAAATTGGCGCGATCGCCCAAGTACAATGTGAGTATTATCCACAATTTCGCCAAGTTAATCTGTTGATTTACCCATCTCAATTTGATGATGATTGTGCTTTGGAACTCTGGAGTTTAGATTATAAAAAAGGAGTGTTCGAGGAAGAATTCCGCGTCAAATTAGTAGCGACTTTAGAAAAGTCTACTTTTGCTCATTTCTCGTAAAAACTAGAGAACAGGTGTATTACGCAACGTTCATGCACCTGTTTAACAAAGCATAAGCGCATAAAGATATATTTATGCACAATATTTTAAATTTAGGCGATTATTTCACAATTTCATTACATTTTCATCCTACTGAAGGAAGAATATATAACTAACCTTAAGAAGTATTTGAATAACCCAAATTAGCTATTAAAATATGGTTAACAGTTTCATTACTGTTAGGTTATGTTGCAAGGGGATATCTGGGCTTGAGAAACCGAGGTGTCCTCGTTCTTTATATATAAATTTATTTGTATTTGGGACTTAACAAATCTCAACTTGAATAAGTATATTAGTTCTTCCACATTTAATAAAGCATAACTTATGTAACTAATACTAAGTTGCTTTCAAACAGAATATTCTTACTCCCTACTCCCAGCCCAAGTTAACGTTTACACTCTTGTGTAGAGTGGGTTAATTGAGTTGAGAAAAACTCAATAATAAAACTTAAAACTTCGTTCCTGGCTTGAAATTAGGGAGTAGGGAGTGGGGAATGGGGAGTAGGGAGTAGGGAAGCGAAAATTTTTTATGTTTAGTTGTGGATTTTTACGCCAAGTAGCCGTCTTCAAAATTTGAGATATAAGCAAAACCTTATTTGTTGAGTTTTCACTTTATAGGTGAAGTATTCAGTAATTCATTAATTGCGTATTTTGAATCATTTTTATATTTAAAAGCACTTAAGAGCAACGCATCAAGCAGTCAACACCACGCATTATAAACTACGAATGGGTATTTTTGCTTCACAAAACGACATAATTCGGTAAAATTGGGTAAAGCAATTTTTACGCTTGTTAAACAAAGGCATCTGCAAACCCATGCAACTGAAACTCAGTGCATTCCGACTTCCCTTCGCTCCTCTTTTGTTAATTGCCCCCTTTTTCCTATGGGGGACAGCAATGGTGGCAATGAAGGGAGTGATACCCCACACTACACCTTTATTTATGGCAGGTGTGCGTCTGTTGCCATCTGGGGTATTAATTTTGATAGCAGCAGCATTTATGGGTAGACCGCAGCCGAAAAGTTGGACTGCGTGGCTATGGATTGCCTTATTTGCCTTGGTCGATGGAACACTGTTTCAAGGATTTTTGGCAGAAGGATTAGTCAGAACCAGTGCTGGATTGGGGTCTGTGATGATTGACTCCCAACCTTTGGCTGTGGCTTTGCTGTCGTTGTGGTTATTCCAGGAACGCATTGGTTTTTGGGGATGGCTGGGGTTAGGCTTGGGAGTCACAGGTATTAGTTTAATCGGCTTACCAGACGAGTGGATTTTTCATCTTCTGGACTCTGGTGCAAATATTACAATTGGTAACTGGCAAGATTTGTTTGCTAGTGGCGAGTGGTTGATGCTGCTAGCAGCCCTATCAATGGCGGTAGGAACAGTGTTGATTCGGTTTGTCTGCCGACATGCTGACCCAGTAACCGCTACAGGATGGCATATGATTTTGGGAGGATTGCCATTATGGGGAATTTCCTCAGTTGTGGAATCCCAGCAATGGCAGAATTTAGGAGCATCTGATTTAGTAGCTTTGGGTTATGCTACCGTATTTGGCAGTGCGATCGCTTACGGATTATTCTTCTACTTTGCCTCTAGTGGCAGTCTCACTAGTCTGAGTTCCCTCACCTTTCTTACACCAATCTTTGCCTTACTATTTGGTAATCTCTTCCTCTCAGAAGTCCTCAGCCCGTTACAATGGCTAGGTGTTTTCCTCACTTTAATCAGCATCTACCTCATTAATCAACGTGATACTTTAGCGGGGCAGAATAACACCATTAATATCGGCGAACAAGCCAACATACAACAGCCAATTTTAGAAGCATCTGCTAAAAAATTTAATACCGTGGGGACTAGGGAATAGGGACTGGGGACTAGGGACTGGGGACTGGGGAGATGAGGGAGCAGGGGAGCAGGGGAGCAGGGGAGGGGAGTAGAGGAGAAGTTGCTGGACTCTTTCCCCTCTGCCCCTTTGCCTCTTCCCAATCCCCAATCCCCAATCCCCAATCCCCAATCCTCAATCCCCAATCCCCAATCCCCAATCCCCAATCCCCAATCCCCAATCCCCAATCCCCATAACAAATGACAAATAACAGTTAACATTTGGGCGTCTTGAAGGTATTGTAATATCGATGACTTCAAAAGCACGTTCAGGCTGAAACTTGCAATATGAGGCTATGCCGTTCCTCAATCTTGGTATTTACCTGTTTTTCTTGCCTGGGTTTTTACTTAAATCGCCCAAGCACAGCTACATCTAACCCAGTACCTGAAATCTTAGAATTTGCACAAGCTAATTCGAGGGTTTCTGCTACTCCGAATGTTTTGAGATATGGTAGTCCAAAATCAGATGTGCAGAGACTACAAACTCAATTAAAGCAGTTGGGATACTACAATGGCGTGGTAGATGGACAGTACAACGCCACTACGGAAGTCGCTGTAGCGAAATTCCAGAAAGTAAAGGGCTTAAAAATAGATGGTCTTGCTGGTCTGGCGACTAGGGAGAGACTGCAAGCAGCTTTAGCAGCTAAAAAGCAGATTGCCACTTCTCCAATTGCCACTTCTCCAATTGTCACCTCTCCTGCTTCGACTCCCAAGCCAACTGCAAAACCCCAGCCAACCGAGAGAGGTTTTCTATGGTGGTTAATATTTGCCGTTGGTGTTCTAGGAAGTATTGGTGCATTTCTTTTCCTGCTAAGGTGGTTTCGTCAGGTCAAACAACTGCAAAAATCGGAAATATCAAATAGTAAAAGTTTGAATCAAGTTAAAAAAGACCCCATTACAACACCTTCACCAGAGAATTTAACTACTCCACAGACAGCTAAGCTATCACCTACTACACAATTGCTGCTACCAGAAAAAACTTCCCGTCTTGCTAAACTCAATATCATTGACGAATTAATTCAAGACTTACGCAGTCCTGACCCGACGAAGCGGCGCAAGGCGATTTGGGATTTGGGTCAGCAGGGGGATTCTCGGGCAATTCAGCCAATGGTTGACCTGATGATTGATGCTGATTCTCAAGAAAGCAGTTTAATTTTGGCAGCTTTGGGGGAAATTGGCGCCCGCACACTCAAACCGATGAACCGTGCTTTGGCAATGTCTATGCAAGACGAAAGTCCACAAGTACGGCAAAATGCAATCCGTGACTTGATCCGTGTTTATGACATGATGAGTCAAATGAGTCAGATACTATGTCATGCACTAGAAGACCCAGATGCCGAAGTGCAAGCAACAGCACGATACGCTTTAAGTCAGATGAATAGAATACGTGCCTTGCCGGAACAACAGAATACACCAGAAGATTCACACAGTAATTTGTAATTCGTAATTAAGAGGATATTTGGAAAGTATTCTATGAGACACCAAAAGCCTCACGACCTAACCCCGTTGCCTCCATTCCCTTCTTAGGGAATAAGGGTTTCAAAGCCTTTCTCTCTACGGTGTACACACAGATTTCTTAACCATACAGATACCTCGGTAGGGTAGCACAGCTGTGCTACCCTACGTTAAATCTATATGTATCAAGATTTTCGTGAAATGGTATAAGAGGCATCTCAAGTTTTGGATACCTCAGCCACTACTTTTAAAACATACTCTAAAAATATTTCAACTGGACTTGAATTTTAGTGTTTGGGCCTGCTACTAAAAATGCCGCTTCGCCAAATTTGGGCGCTCTTGTTTTAACTTCTGGGTTGCTGGAAAATCCAAAACCTTCGACGGGAATACCAAGAATATTACTATTGAGAGTACGGTCATTATTTTGATCGTGCATGATAGCAACGGCATAATTACCTGCTTTTAAGTTCTCAAAGGTAAGCAGCAAAGGAATATCACTAATCTTGATACACTGGCTTTGTAAAACGCGATCGCCTTGGTTAGGAAATCCTTGACTGTTAGCAAATATACTCGCACAAACTTGTCCTTCTTTATTCTTTAATCCATCAATTTCTACGGTGAGTTTGCCGTTATAACCAGCTTTGGCAGTAAATGGCCATACCAAATTTCCCAAGACTGCCAACAGCAGCAT
Organism: Desmonostoc muscorum LEGE 12446; assembly: GCF_015207005.2. Classification (GTDB taxonomy): domain Bacteria; phylum Cyanobacteriota; class Cyanobacteriia; order Cyanobacteriales; family Nostocaceae; genus Nostoc; species Nostoc muscorum. Next base: position 5,140,514 of record NZ_JADEXS020000001.1, on the reverse strand, counting down.
ACTAACTCTCAATCCTCTCACCATAAAATTTGTCCTTTGTCATTTGTTATTTGTCATTTGTTATTTGTCCTTTGTCAGTAGTCATTTGTCTAAAACCAATGACTAATGACTACTGACCAATGACTAATGACCAATGACAATTATAAGTGTTGATCTGAGTTTTAAATTATAGGTAATGTCAACCAGAAAGTTGCCCCTGCTTGGGGACTGCTATTAATACCAATTTCGCCGCCATGAGCATTGATGATTTGCTTGCATAGATATAACCCCAATCCCAAACCTACAGAATTGCGGATGTTACTACCCCGGAAGTAAAGTTCAAAAAGGCGATCGCTTTGTTGTTGAGTAATACCCACGCCGTTATCGCTAACAGTACAATAAATTTTGTCATCCTTAGGAGTAGCATTAATTGTCAAAAGCAATCCTGGGGGATTGTGTTTGAGGGCATTGACAATTAAATTAGAAAAAACTCGCCATAGTTGCGTCGGATCGGCATTCACTAATGGCAAATCTGCGGTTACTAAATTTGTCAAAGTTGCTTGATTCTGTATCAGTAATGGCTCTAAATCTGCGATCGCCGCTTCGACAATTGATAGTAATTGTACGGCTTGAAGTTGTAAAACAATACCTTGTAGCTCGCTGACATGAGCTTCCATCAACGAATTAATTAAGCTAAGTTGGCGATCGCTACTTTGAATCATCCGCTCTAAAATTGAGCGTGGCACAGAAATTGAGGATTGGGCATTATTGGTCTCCCCTGCCCCTCTGTTCCCCTGCCCCTCTGCTCCCCTGCCCCTCTGTTCCCCTACCCCCACTCCCTGATTTAACAAATTCTTCAACACCATCAAAGTACCCAGTACTGGGTTGCGTAAGTCGTGGGAAACTGCATGAAAAAACACTCGTAGTTCTTCTTCAGTTTGTTTACGCTGTGTAATGTCTTCAATTAAACCTTCATAGTAGAGCAATTTTCCTTGTTCATCCCGGACTGCGTAGGCTTTTTCGGAAATCCAGACAATACTGCCGTCTCGGCGATAAATTTGGGACTCGAACTCGGAAACCCTGCCATACTTTTCCATCAATCGCACAAATTCTGCTCGGCGGCTTGGATCGACATACAATTGGTGTTCTATATCTGTGAAGTTTGCTGTCACTTCTTCTGCTAATGAGTAGCCATAAATACGTGCTAAAGCAGGATTTGCTGTAATGTAACGTCCATCGGGAGTGCTTTGAAAGATACCTTCAACGGCATTTTCAAAAATGGTGCGATATTTCGCTTCTGCAACTTTAAGTTTTTGGTATGCAGATTCCAGTTCTTGACGGGCGAAAAACTCAGAGCGTTGCAGGCGATCGTACAGATAAACGCCCATATCACATATTGTACAAAACCAAAAAATATATAAAATAAACGTTACATTATATATTTCTGGGTGTTCTGGGATTGGTGTTTTTAGTCCAAGTATCGTATTTACACCAAAATAGTAAATCAGCACAGCTGCTTGAGACAGCAAGTGAAGAGTCCAGCAGACCGGCATTAATATAGCTTGACTCAAGAACAGCAGTGACCAACCAATGTGATCGGGTAACGCGAAACCTCGGAGGGTTGCAAACAACTGTGATGCTAGACCAATTGACCAAGAAGAACCCAAAAATAATAAATCTGGACGATGACGACCGAATTGAGTTTTGTGTAGGGCAAAGCAAATAAGTATATTTAGGAGCATTGCAAAATTAATTACAAGGCTTCTAGGTTGAAGTAATCCTGGCAGGTTCTTGAACTCTTGGAAAGGGAAAAACAAGCCATAAATGTCTCGTAAAGTAAAAGACAACAGACAAATCAGCGCCAGCCACAACCATAAACGCAATCTCTGCCACAAAAATCGGTTGCGCCAAGCTTGGTAAAGAATAGTGATTTCATCTGTTTTTGGTGCAGAAAAGGTTTTTCTCCACCATTTTTGCACTGTTGTAAATGGGTTAGCCATCTGGGATTGCTGAGCATTCCTTAGTAATACTTAGCATATAATTAGCTAGTATTTACTCTCCCATTTTTTGGGAATTTATGGGCAATTTGTTGCAGATGGAGTTGCTAAAGGTAATGTAAACCAGAAAGTTAACCCGCGTTTGCGATTATTAATCACACCAATTTCGCCGCCATGTGCCTTAATAACTTGCCGACAAAGATACATTTTTAAGCCAATACTTGTGGAACAACAATCTTGGGGATCGCGGACATAGAGATCAAAAAGGCGATCGCACTCTAGTTTACTCATAGCTACACCGTCATGTTGAATCTGAGTACGAATCATTCCCGCCTCAACGGTGGCACTCAGGGTAAAATTTAATCCTGGTGGATTATTTTGCAAGCTATGTGTTACTAAATGCGCCACGACTTTCTGCAACCGAGTTTTATCTGCCATCACTAAAGGTAAATCTGCGGGAAGTAAGTTCTTCAGAGTCGCTTGATTTTGTGTCAGCATTGGTTCCAACTGGGCGAAGATTCCTCCCAGTAAGGTGCTAAACTGCACAAGTTCGGGTTTAATCTCAAGACCCTCTTTTTCACAAGAATTAATTTCTAACAATGAGTTAATCATCGTCAGTTGGCGATCGTTACCTTGAATCATCCGCTCAATTATTGAGCGAGATACAGGAATTGGGGATTGGGGACTGGGGACTGGGGACTGGGGATTGGGGACTGGGGATTGGGGACTGGTTATTCCTCTTGTCCCCTTGTCCCTTTGTCCCCTTGTCCCCTTGTCCTCTTGTTCCCAGTCCCCGGTTCCCAATCCCCAGTCCCCAGTCCCCAGTCCCTGATTTAACAAATTCTTTAACACCATCAAGTTACCCATGACAGAAGTTCGTAAATCATGGGCAACTGTGTGTAAAACTACATCTTTAACACGATGTAATTCTTCAACTTCTTGGATTTTCTGCTGCAATTGTGCTGTACGTTCTCGTACTTGATGTTCTAAATTAATGTTTAGTTCTGCTAATTCTTGGTAAATCCGGCTTTGGTGAATGGCGATCGCTACTTGTTCTGACATTTGTTGTAGCAAATCAATTTCTATTGGTTCCCAATGACGTGTCGCTGAGCATTGATTGGCAATTAACGCACCAAATAATTCTTCATCTAACATAATTGGTACTGCCAAAGCAGCCCTGGTTCCAAATTTTTGACAGTGGGTTGTGACTTTGGAAGATACTGGCATTTGCGTTATATCTTCAACGACACGCACAACATTATCTTTGAGAAAGTTTTTTAATTCTTGTAGATAAGCTTCATCATTAGTAGACCAACCAGAAACTGATGGATATTTGGGGTCTACTGATTCGGCAAGAGTTCTAACTCCTAAATTGGCATTATAGAGAGCAATGAAGACTCGATCTGCTTGCAGAAATTGCCTGACTTCTGTTACTGTAGTTTGGAGAATTTCTTCTAAGTTCAGCGAAGACCGAATTCGCACTAGGGTTTCTGCTAACAAGCGATCGCGTTGTGCTGATAGGCGTAATTTGGCTTCTACCTGCTTGCGTTCTGTAATATCGTGATGAACTGCTAGTAGGCAAGGAATACCATCCAAATCAATAACTTCGGCTGAAAGTAATGTTGTAATTATCTTTCCACATTTTTGCCGAAATTCTATTTCTAAATTTCGGATAACTCCTGTAGCTTGTAATTGCTGTATCAACTTTAGGCGATCGCCTGCATTAATCCAAAAATTTAAATCAAAAGAAGTTTTCCCAATTGCTTCATCTCGTTCATAACCTGAAAGTTTCACAAAACTATCGTTAACTTCTATGAAACGTCCTTCTTTGAGGGTACTAATGGTAATTGAATCGGGACTGCAACTAAAAGCTTTAGCAAATTTTTGGGCAAGATTTTGCAGAGCGATTTCTGCTTGTTTGCGTTCTGTGATGTCTCGCACAATTGCTAATATCTCGTCTTGACCACTAACTACCAACCTTGCTTCATAATCTCTGATTCCCAGAGCTGTAGGTAGCTGATATTCGCAAGTTTGTAAAGTTCCAGAGTCTAAAGTTTTAGCGATCGCTTCTCGGCTAATGGCCGCAACATCACTCGGCAATAATTCCTGCAAATTTTTTCCGACTATTTCTTCTCGATCAAGTGTGACATTTGCTCCCTCACTTTTTAAATCGAGATATTCGCCATCGCGGCTAATGCGAAACATCAAATCTGGAATAGCAGACAAAATTGCTTTATACCGCGCTTCACTCTCTTGCAATTTTTCTTGGGCTTGTTTTTGCTCTGTAATATCCATGACTAAGCCATTCCAAAGCAAATCGCCTTCTTGTAGTTCTGCACCAGAAGTACCTTGAATCCACTTCAGTTTGCCACTAGGGGTGATGATGCGACCTTCCCAATGCCAAGGTGTAAAAGTATTGCTACAAACAGCTATAGATTCTGCAAAAGCTTTTATATCGTGTGGATGAATCAGTTTGCATAACACCCGAAAGTCTGCTTGTATAACTTCTGGTTCTATTTCATACAAATCTTTACAACCAGAACTAAGATAAAGCACGGACACAGAAGCATCCTGCCGTTGCAGAACTTGGAAAATAACTCCTGGGAAATTGACAGCACTTTTTGATAGCAGGTTAATAACCTCTTGCTGACAATTTGGTGTACACAGGGATTCTACAACGATTTCATCCACTTTTCGACCCTTTATAGACAAGTTATTAATGTATAATTAGAAGCTAGAATAGCCAATCGAGCAGTTTTGATTCTGTTAGCGATGATGCTCACACAATCAAAACTGCACCTTCTTTCAGAGTAGTTCGTGAGCAAGCGATCGCATTCACCCAATCGGGTGAACCATTTGTTCGAGGGAAGATAAAGTGGTGAAAACGTTAGTTATGATTAGTGACTAGCAACACTTTTTTGACAAGCTGCTCATCTTCAGTTAATTCTTATAACTCTATATTGACAATATTTTGAAGAGTATTCAGCATATAGAAATCCGGTTTGATTTTTGAACAACATTAACGCTCTTTTATTACTCTCGTCAGATTAAATTTGAAACCCTATTTTTGCGTTAGTCCGCACAGGCGGACGAGAGTTTGTGTAGCCGCGATTTCTAATCGCTTGGATTATTCTCTCTCCAGTTGCCTGAAAACTATTTCATTATTGAGTGCAAGAAAAGATTCGTTAATAATATACGACTCCTATTTTATTGCGTGAAAAAACTCGCCCTCAACTTGAAAAGACTGATTTATTATTCCCTACTCCCAACGCCACTTGATGGTATTTGCTCATTTTGGGAACCAAAAAGACGGCAGTGGCTTCTCCCTACTTACCTAATTTTGTTCAAAAATCAAAGCGCATTACTATATGTAATTTATAACTATATAAATAAACAACCACATAGTATTAAAAATAAATTATTAAGGATAGATTATTTTGATTACTCTAATGATATGTAAAAGTAATTCTTGGGCTACGAAACACAAAGCTTACTAGTGCTACACACTTAGGTATGTAATAACCCAAATTGCTGTTTATCAACACGTACTTTGCTTTAAGTACAAAATTTAATTATTTGGTATTTAGCAGTACTTAAAATATAAGTTTTTGTATCTTCTAGATACCATTTATGGGCAATAAGTAGGAACTTAACATTAATAGTCGTAGGTGAGGGAGTACATATACTGAAGCGATATTTGTTTCAAGTCAGCTGGTTACAAAATAAAGGTTGTGATGGTATTAACTGCACGTAGATTGACGTAAATTTGGCTAATAAGAAAAAAAATCAAACGCCCTAACCTAGTCAGAGAGTAGTTTTGATTTTATGGGAGATATTTAGTCCAAGAAACTACTCTTGACTAACTTTACTAAAAATTAATAAACTGTACTCGCTTATAAAAAAGCGAATTTTACTACTTTTTATAGTAGTGAAATCGCTTAATTATTCGTGTGCAAATATATTGGCATACAGTAATTTGTTGTTCCCTGTGTGCTGCTAAGGAGACTTAATGAAAAAGCTTCATTTAGGTTCAATGCGCTCGACTATTTCTTCGGCGCTTAGCTTTGCAATGACTCTGGGTATGGTCGTTAATACGCCACTATATGCTCAAACCCTGAATTCACAATCCACTCCATTAGATCATCTTAAAGCCGCGCCTCGACCCGTATTTAAAAAAGGCAATACTCTGTTACCTTTGGGTCAAGCTCATTGTGGGCTATCGAAAGATACTTACATTGAATTAGCTAACTATTGGGGGTATGGACTACCAATACAACCAGATAATTTGGCAGAATATGCCCAAGCTAATCCTAATCGCTACCAACCTGTAGCTATGGTAGGAGAAGTTTATAGATTTTATGATAACTACGATGGGCGACACCCCAATCTACCTAAGCTGCCGCTGAACACGTGGTTACGTGACAAAAATGGAAACATCATTCTCAACGGTGGCCGAGCAATAGTCAGTCCAGCTGCACCAAATGAGGCATTTCAAATCATCGGTGACTACTATGGAAAATACATAGGTCAATTAGAGAGAACTGCTGGTCAGCCTATCAAACTGATAATGAACCAAGGTGAGTCTGGACTTTGGATTCTTGCTGACAACGATCCTGAACAGTACTTCGGACGAGACCCCCAAGTAAAAGCTGACTTCAATAATTCTGGTCTGAATGACTGGTTTGCCTACATATCTCGCAACAAAGCACGACAGGAAGGAGTACTTAAAGAGAAGTTGTTTAGTAACTTGCAGTCTCGACCACCGTACTCATGGTATCAAGAACAATACGGTACTGAGCGTGGTCGCTGGGCGGGATGGGCATGGTATATGTTCAAATACGAAAATTTCCTGGACTCTTCTCGCAAACCAATCGTATCTGATTATACCGCGCCAGAAATGTATTACAACTTTCATAACTCTGGCTGGACTGGTATAGAGTACAACACCGGAGTGGCGTGGGACGCATTGACACAAGCGTTGAATAATATTTCTGGGGCAATCAGTCTGGGACAGAAGTTTACTTATCCTTGGATAAGCATGGGTTGGGAAGGTTACACAGGTCAACCAATCTCGAGTCCAGATACCTTTATGGGTATGATGAAAACTTACTACACGGCAGGAGCCATCGGGTCTGTAGGCGGGTATTTCGTATGCAGTGGACCATTGTGGGAAGCACTCAACTACAACAGGCCGATTGGTGCGACAACTCCCACACTGATTCGACAATTAACAATACAAGGTCACGCCCATGCCTTGTTCTCACATTTAGAAGAGTACTTGCGTAAGGGCGACCTTTTGCCGGGGCCAAATCTGCATCCCTATCAAAGTTGGACTAAGGTATTGCCAGCAATGGAGTTCCCTGCGGAAGGTCAGACACAGCAATTACAAGGTAGATGGGGACCTGTTACCGTACGAACCGCTCGTGTCCTGGCACGCAAAATTATTGGCGAAGACCGTTGGCTAGTTACTGCTTGGGCGAATGTGGGCAATGACCGCGATGTGAGGGTGAAGATTGATAACAAACTGGGAACTCTGACTTTACGTGCTAGAAGGGCAGGGTCTGTGTATGTTGTCAAACTTGTAAATGGTCTGGTTCAACAGACTCTAATAGATTCTGATGGCATGAACCCGACTAAGTTCTTGTCTCCATAAGATCAAAATGGGGAGTAGGTACAGACGCGATTAATCGCGTCTATACGAGAGTAGGATGTATTTCTTTTTGATTGTTATACAATTTCACGAAATACCTGATACAGATACATAGGTAGGGGCGTACAGCTGTACGCCCCTACAGTCGATTCATGTGTTGCAAAGATTTTTGGAAATGGTATTAGTTGTGGGATTTTCCTGTGATTAGCTACAACCTCCTTAACTACTTGAGTCATACCCCCATTGCATTGGGAGTGCCGAATGCAGTGGGGTAGGATATCAATCCACAACAGTCTCTACCTACAATTTCCGTTGCTTTATGGCTTGAGCTGGATTACCCACATAAATTGTCATCGACTCTAATGAACTACTAGCTACCCCCCCTAAGGTAAGCACTGCTCCCCGACCAACAGTAACTCCCGGGCCAATTACTGCCTTGGCTGCAATCCAACTACTCTCTTGAATATAAATCGGTGCAGTAATCAGTTGAAAGTCAGGATGGTTCCAATCGTGATTACCAGTACACAGATAAACGCCTTGAGATAGACATACATGACTTTCAATGGTGACTAGAGCAAGGTTATCAATCCAAGCATCTTCTCCAATCCATACATAATCGCTAACTATCAACCGCCAAGGGAATTTGATGCGAACTCCTGGCTTGATACGAACACCTTGACCAATTTTTGCTCCAAAAGTACGAAGTAGCAAAACTTTTAAGCCTGACATGGGAAACAAGCGACTTTGTACTAAGGGTGAACCCAAGAAGTACCACAGAAGTTGCTTCCAATAAGGTGCGCCAGGAATATAATTATCGACTGTGTAAGAATCTAGACGCATACTAGAGTAAATCAATAACAGACTGAAGACTGGTTCCTGTACGACCTGTGACAATCCAAAGTATGGAGCGTCCTAGATCGCGAATAATAGGAGAAATACTTTCTTTTCTTGATTGATCTGCATCTGAGAGTACAGAAATTGGCGTAAAGGCGATACCTTTGATACCAAGAATCATGGTGGCGATCGCCTTCGCTCTAGGCATATGAAAATCTGACGTAACTAAATAAACATGTTGTATACCTTTATGCTCAAACTCAGGAACAATTGTAGTAAAGTTTGTAACGGTATCAACAGCACGATAATCTAGGTGAACACGACTGTCTGAAATGCCGGCAGCTTGAAAAATCGGTCGCGCTATTTCAGGGGGAGTACCAGAGGAAACCCAAACTTCCAAAGCAGGATACCAACGGGCTATTTCGGCTGCTGTCTGCTCGCGGTCTGTCCAAGCGCCAAGAGTCAGAATAGCTTGTGGTTGGGGGGCTTGGTAGTAGGCTATAGCCAGACGCAGGGGAACCATCAGCAGTAGCGAGAGGAAAGAACTTGCTATAGCTAAAATTAAATATTTTTTGCGTAGCCAATGAAACTTTCTCATCATGCTTTTTCTTTTAATTGTTCGGCTTCAATCAAATGAATTGCAAGAAGAATTTCTGCTAATACACGCTCAAATGCATAATACCAGCCGCGCCAGCCATCAAGAATCCCACCCTTGAAAATCAGGCAGTAGAAAAGGATAATGAAAGGAGCAAGAAGTTTTTGTTTGCGGATGCGATCGCCCCAACTTAGTTCGCTCATGGGAGTATCCAATAATTTCTTGACTTCAATAACCATGTAGCGATCCTGCGCCCATAACCAACGGCTAAGAGGTTTGCGATCGTCGTGGTAAATATAGCCAGATAACATTGCTGATTCACCTTTAACTTGTAAGAGTTGGGTATGACCATCATCAATGTAAATAGATTTATTGATTCTAAAAAGAACCTGTCGAGGAGGAAGTATTGTACCCCTTAGAGGTTTACCAAAAACACAATATTTGAATCTGATAAAATAACCATCTATGGGTGAATCTTCAGGTAATTCCTTGATTTCATCAACCAGTTTCTCTGAAACAATATAATCTGCGTCTAGAGATAGTACCCACTCAGATTTTATTTGAGATAAGCCGTAATTCCACTGCGTAGCGTGAGTATCAAATTTTCTTTGAAATAATTTAACTTGAGGGTAAGATGCGATGATTTCTAGAGTTTCATCAGAACTATAGCTGTCAATAATAACAATCTGATTTGCCCAAGTTAGTTTTTCTAGTGTTCGCTTAATATTAAGTGCTTCATTGTAGGTTAGAATTAAGGGGGTGATTTTATCTAGCATATAAATACATAAAAAATTGCAGAAAACTAAATTTATTGATTCCTAGAAACTTGGAGCAAAGAATTAATTTATTTAGGGTTATGAAAATAAATCGGTCAAGAGTTTTTACAGAAAAGTAGGCAGAAATTCTTTTTGGAGAACAGTTTGATAAATTTGTTGCATTTGCAAGGCTGTTTTTTCTAAAGTGTATTTTTCCGATATAAGTTGACGAGCTCGCTCACCCATTTTTTGAGCGATTTGGGTATTATTCAAGTAATCTTCTAAAGCTTGGGCGATCGCTGCTACATCCAAATCAGGAACATAACCTAGTTGGTTTTCTTTGACAACAGAAGCTAGAGCTACACCAGGAGTCACCAAAACAGGAACACCTACAGCTAACGATTCTAAAACTGAGACAGCAAAGTTTTCCGAATGAGAAGTCAGAACAAAAAGGTCAGAACCTTGCATCAATATATCTTTGGTCTGGCCTTCGACAAATCCCACAACAAGGGTGCGATCGCGCAATCCACTCTTAACCAGCAAAGATTCTATTTCAGCTTCGTAATCTGGAGTGCCATTCCCTGCAAGTATAAAAGTAAATCGGTGGTGACTCAGTTTGCTCAGAGCCGGAATCAGATACTCTAAACCTTTTTTATAATGCAGGCGAGACAAAAACAAAATCACAGGTTCGTCTGGGGGAATGTTAAACTGTTGCCGCAGACGCTGACGAGCATCGGAAATTTGAGTTGGTAAAGATATTCCCAACGGTAGCACAAAACTAGGTTTGTGCAGTCCAAGTAAGGATACTTCTTGCTGTTCCTTCTCGGAAGTGAAGTGGATCATCTGACTGCTGTCAAGATTTGCTTGTTCTATAAGTTTAAGGTAGGTTTGCTTTTTACGTGTACTTTGTTGTAAAGACCACTCACATAGTAAGCCATGTGGAGTGACTACGTAAGGAACATTTTTCAAACGGGCGATCGCCATTGCGATCGTTGATGGATAGGAGAAAAGAGCGTGGACATGTACAAGCTCATACTGAGAAATATTTTGCCAAAGCCATTGTGTCAACTCACCAGTAAACGCATATTCTCTGACAGCTTTGATATTGGGTGAAAACCGGTGGAAAAACCAAACTGGAACATGATTGTATTGAATGCGCTTGCAAAGCGGAACATCGAGTAAGTTATCACCATCATCGTTAGTAGTGGCAATTTCGGCATTGACATTAATTATTTGCAATGCTTTTACCATGTCTAAAACAGCTTGACTCGTGCCACCCCGTACTTTTGTAATAGAAGGAATAATGTGGAGAATTTTCATTAAAAATAAATCAAAGGTTAGAATTAATTATACATACAGATAAATTAGATTTTCAAATTATTAAGAAGAAAGAATAAACACGTAAATTGTCATAATTATCCAATTGAATTCTATGCGACTGGTGGATGAAGAAACTCTTTTTATACCCCCATTCCTGGAAATTTGGTTGTCTTTAAGACACTCGCGGATACGGCGGGAGCTACTCCGATCTGATTGATTCTGACTCCTGAATTCTTCTTCAATTTTGCATTTTTTGCCACAATAAATACTTATTTTCGACCTTATCCAAATCAAGTAAATACTTTCCCAGTGATAAATACATCAGCAGTGAAAACACAGGAAAAGATAGATTTCCCAAAAGAAGAGCTTCTGAAAAGCTTCCTACCAAAAGACCTGCCAAGCCAGCTATAACAGTACTACTATGCAAAAAATAATTAGATTTTTTATGATTTAATTGATGAAGTTCAAACATCATCTTCAAACATCCTAGCCCCATTAGGGCTATAGGTATAAATCCCATCAATCCTGTAGTGTCTCCAGCAGCTAACCACGAATTCTCTCCAAAAACCAAACGTCCTCCCTGCAAGGGGGAACCAAAGAGTGGGCTACTCATAAAGCCACTCCACATACCAGCCCAAGCTTCTTCACGTGTGTTTCCACCTGCAATGAACCTATTGCTTACTGGTGTGTTTTGGGTAATGGCATCTGGACTTATAAACCAAAAGATTACGCCCAACAAAACACCAACAAACAAACCTAAGCGTAGTAAATAACCAGATCTATTACGATAGAAAAATAAAATCGAGCTGATTCCCATAATTGCGCCAGTACGAGAACCTGTTAGAAATAAAAAGTATGCAACAACAAGTAAAATAGCGATCCAAAAAACTTTGATCAAGTTCCATTTTTGATGGCTTTCAATGAGAAACATGAAGCAGGGAATAGTGCCTGCTAACAAAGCAGCTGCATGTTGGGAACTACCAGTAGTTCCCAGGAACCTGCCTTGCACAAATGTCATTGCGTGCATATCAAATCTTCCTTGATAAGCGCAGGCAACAGCAAAGACGACACCAGCCATTGCAAGTGACCAAACACCCAAGCGGAAATTGTATTCATCCTGCAACCACCGGGAAGGTCCTAACTTAAACATCAGCACAATTGCCCCAAATGTAGTTAGCGCAAGTAAGGCAAAACCTACGTCACCATAAACTAGAATCTTCAAAAAAACTGCCACCTGAAATGCGATCAGGTAATAGACTGGCTGTGGAATAATTATCCGCCGCCACCCGTTCTGTGTTTGCATTCCCAGTACGAGCAGTGAAGCGAGGAGAACTATCGTTAAGGGGCGACCCATATCGCGCAACTGTTGCAAAGGAAAAACTAAAGCTGGTGGTTCCTTTATCCACTGATCCTGAAACTTTGCTAACGAAGTTGCATAACAGCAAAAAGCGAATAATAGCCAAGCTAAACGCCGAGAACGTCGAGCTTTATCCAACATGAAAAGACCGATGACAATACCGAATATGCCATAAGGGCTAAAGATCAGGTCAAGAAGTTTGCTAATAGGATCTGAATTCATGGTTGAAAATTCATGCCAGATTTTCAGTAACCAGATTACTTGTATTTTGCTTGACTGTTTTTATCTGGTGTACGTTGTGTAACAATTCCTGCCAACGAGTTGCCCAGATATTGGCAGCGTAAGGAGCTGCTAATTGTTGCGATCGCTTTCCCCAAGTTGGTAATTCAGCATAGTGTTGGTGTAAAGTCAGCATTGCCTTAGCTAAAGCTTTTGGTTCTTCTTTTGGTACAATCAAGCCATTATACCAAGGTCGAATTATCTCCACAGCAGAACCACAAACATCAGTACAAATAATAGGTAACCCAGCCGCAGCAGCTTCTACTAAAGCTAGGGGCCAAGGATCGAATCGACTAGGCAAAACAAAAGCTGCTGCTGATTGCCATACAGCTTGCATTTCTGATGGTTGTAAAAATCCTCGATTCTCGATTCCTGGTTTTCCCAAAAGATGTGATTCCAATGCTCCTTGTCCACAACATACTAAAGTCCAAGGATTTGATACTTGAGAACGGTAAATTTGGTAAGCTTCTACAAGGACATCAATTGCCTTAACCGGAACATAGCGACCAACAAATAAAAATGAACGCGGCCATTGCGACTGGAGACGTTGTTCCCACAATGGAGACCAAACATCATAATCAATACCATAAACTCCATGCGCTATATTTGCTGGGTCAATTCCTAAACGTGAAGCATATTGCCAACTACGCTCTCCGGCAACAACAATGCTATTTATACATTGCAAGTAGGAGCGGAGAAACCAAGGAGCTAAATGTTGTTTCCACGTACCCCACCAAGGGGTATCCATCGTCATAACTAAGGCTGTTTTAGATAATTGGGAAGCAAACGCCAACTGACGATAAGGTTTATGCAACCAACCGCAAAGAACAACCACATCTGGAGATTCTGCCAACACCAAACGCTTGATTAAATTTGCATCTTGTCTTTCTTTGATATCCAAGAGTCGGCAAGGAATACCCTGCATCAATTGATCGGAAAATGCCGTTTCAGTACGAGCTTGAAACCCAATGACAAATACATCAATTTCTGGTGTTTGATGCAGAGCTAGCCAGCAGGCTGCCATGTAACCAGAGATATCAGACCAACAAAAAACAACTTTTAGAGCCATATTCACTTACGACATTGAATCCCAAGTTCATTCTCCCAGCGCTCCACATCTTCTAACTTGCTAAAAGCAGAAATACCAGAATCTCCTATGTAAGCTCGACGGATATCCTTAAAGCCCACCTTTTCGAGTTCAACCGAGAGTGATTTATAGTCCCACATCCAAAGGTGCTGACTTCCACTAATCCATTCTTGGAAAAAAGAAGGTAAGCTACGTTGCCGATGTTCTTTTCCTAACCAGGTCACACGCATGAATTCTAACGCAGCTTCAGGAGATGTTGATTTGACATACTGTTGAGCCATAAATTCTAAATCAGGCACAACCAAACGAAATATCCCATCAGGTTTAAGATATCGGTAACAGTTTTCTAGAGACTTACGCAGATCTTCTAAAGTTAGATGTTCCAAAACATGTGAACAGTACAATAGTTCAACACTATTGTCAGGGATGGGTAGCCCTTTCACTATGTCACCATACTTCACATTTTGTGGAAATCTTCCAAAAGGACCAGAAGGGACTAGCTTCCCCACCACAGGTAGCTTTTGTAAGCGCAGTGCAAGACTAGAATCAAAGTTCAACCATTGGCTAGGGGCGCATAGCCCACTACCAAATTGGACATATTCTGCCTTCTGTGTTAAAGGCATAGTGGTTTTGTTATTTGTTAATAGCATTATGCAAATTGTTTGAATGTAGTGATTAAGCCGTCTACACAGCGCGACCAAGTATATTGCGCTGCATGTTTTTTTCCTAATTGAATATATTTTTTCCGAAGATGTGAATTACGATCGAGTTCTATTAAGACATCTACAATCTCATCTGTTGCCTCTGGGTTAACTACAATACCCGCATCTCCAACCACCTCTGGCAAAGAGGCTTTATTAGCTACAATAGCTGGAGTCCCAGCAGCCATTGCTTCTAGTGCAGGTATACCAAATCCTTCATAAGGAGAAAGGAAGAGGAAAGAAGATGCTCCCCGCATCAAACGTGGTAAGTCTTCATCTGGAACTTTACCAAGTAAGGTCACATGTGAGTGAGCTTTAACTGCTTCAACATAAGCAGCTTCTGAGGCACCAGCCACAACAATATGCAGATTACTCTTACGTTGACGCAGACTATCAGCAACAGCTAAGACATCATCACCTCCTTTTTTCTGCCGCAGACCTCCGACTATAATAATGTACGGTGCTTCTACAGGACTTTTCCAGTCAGCAGGATTAGCCGAAGCAATGTCAAAGAAAGATTGCTCAACACCATTTCCCACCACCACAATCTTTTGTGGATCTGCACCCAAAAGTTCTACCATTCTTTGTCGGGAAAATTCTGAGACAGTAAACACCACCCGACATTCACATAAGGCACGCCGAACCCAACGCTCCCACTTGTAGCGAAAAAATCGGTGATGCCAAGTATGTGACCAAGGTAAATTAGTTTCAAATGCTTGTATGTCGTGAATCGTAACAGCGACGGGGCATTTTGAGACCGGAATATAAGTTTCCATCGGAGCGTAGAGCCAGTCAGCCTGATCTGGCAAATATTTATCCACACGCGGGTAGCCAAGTAGTTTCCATGTACGCTCAGTGGAATTTTCTACTGTAGGGAAAGTACGCTTAGGTAATTCGCGCAATGGGCTGAGTGGATCAAGCTTACCATCGCTTCCTAGCCATTGTTTGAAGAAAAGCAACTCTAACTCAACCCCGCTTCGTTCTGCAAGCCCAAGCAGCATCTGGTTCATATGCCGCCCTATTCCTGTGCAGGGTACATAAGTGCGAATGGGATGAATATAAGCAATTAAGTTCACAAAACGCCTTTTATTGTTGTTTATTTGTATAGTTCATTTTTAAAATTAATTTTATAATATTTTTTTAAATCATGGTACAAACTATTAAGTAAACTTTGTCTTTTAATACTATTAATGGGAGCATTTATTAAGTAATCTAATCCTAGAGTTCCATAAAATTGCAACTGTTTGAACATGGATTTGCCTCTTAATAAATATTGATAAAACAAATAATTATTAGGCATTAAAGCATTCAATCTGTAGCCTGCCCAATGTAGAAGAAATATTTGTTTTTTATGATCCAAACCCCCGTAATCCCACAAATAGTATTTTCCATCTTTCCAGTAAATTTTACCCGATAGTCTTGCCCACCCGTTTTGACATATACCTCCAATTACTTCTGCAAAATGCCCATAGCGCACAGGCTTCATGTCGCAGCAATAGTTAATAAAGGCTTGATCTGTATTGCGAGGGTTGAGTTGATCTCGTATTTTCAATGCACCTTCTGCTAATAACTCAAACTCTTCTATTGAAAATAGCCCCTTACGAGAAGCCCAACGGCCTGAGTTAAAACCGCGCCCCCGCCCCTGTCTTAACAATTCTTGACGAAATGCTCCTGGTTCGTAAACTTGATCGATCGCACAATCATAATGTAGAAAGTCAAACCCAAGGGTTTCTACTGCTTCAATAAAGGGTTTAATATCTGCTAACACAATTTGCCGAGCATCTAAGTACATAAAATAATCTAGTGGTCCCCAAAAAGCTGCATAGCGTCTGAACCAATATGGGCCAGTAGGGGTATAACCTAGCTCAAATGCTTGACCGATCGCCTCCAAGCGAGAAAAACATGAATCAGTATATACTTCAAATTTATAAGTATTACTTAATTTTAGCAGGCGATCGCACTGGTCATTAAAAGGAATCAGAATCAGCCGTAAATCTGGGTTGAAGGTTCTGAAGCTATTGAGAAAAGCGATCGTCCAATCATAAACTGCATCATTGGCTGAAAAATAGACTCCAATATTCTGAGAATGAGCCATATCAATCAATATATTTTTCTATATTTACGTAAAGCAAGAATCCATTGACTAGGAAGGATCTCACGAATTTTACTAATGATGTTTTTCTGCAACCAAAAACTTTTGTATTCATTAACAAAATACAACTCTTGCTGAAAAGATTTCCCAAAGTATTTTCTGCAAATAGACCAACGCTCTTTAGTAAAACTCAATAAATCTCTAGACACTCCTCCCGATCCATCAAATTTAGAAATAACTACAGGAATTTCCTGAAACTGATAGCCAGCAACGTAAACCTTGGCCAGAAAATCATGATCTGCACACCAAGTCAAGAAAGTATCAAAGGGATATTTAACTTGTAGTTCTCTTTTAACAAAAATACTCTGATGGCAAGTAGGTATTTCACGCCATATTATAGACAGATCATATGGCTGTCGCTGATAGGTATGATACCCATATTTATCATTAACAACATATTCAAATTTGCCATAAGCAACATCCACTGAATTATCAAGATATTCTGCAACTTGAGCCAGTGTATCCTCTGCAAAGAATTTATCGCCGCCATTCATAAAAATTATCCAGTCCCCAGTAGCAGCCAAGGCTCCTTTGTTCATGGCATCATAAATTCCAGCATCTTTTTCACTAATCCAATAGGATATATTTGCATTATTTTCTTGCAGAAAATCTACCGTACCATCCTGAGAACCACCATCAATGACGATATATTCCAGGTTTTGATAAGTTTGAGATATAATATTTAAAAATGTTTCTTTTAGCTCTTGAAGTCTATTGTATGTAATTGTGATAACAGAAATTCTTGGTAAATTTTTTTCCCAAATCTTCGGATTTCTGAACAATTTTATTTCATTCATGCTTGTTTCTAAATCACCTCAGCTATTTTTAATAATTGAGCTAGAGAATCTATATTAATTAACATATCTTCAGCCATGCAATGAGGATCGTAAAATTTTTCTGGTTCTTCTCCTTCTCCGATGAGGTAATAATAATCAAGTTCCATATTATTTGACAAAACCCAGTAACAACCATTTACATAATTCGGTGAAAATAATTCAATAATTTTAGTTCCGGGGGAACAAAAAACGAGATTGGATAAACCAGCACCATGAGGAGCCACAATGACAGACGCAGACGATAGAATTGAAGCTTGTTCAGCCACTGAAATTTTTTCTAGAAAAATAACTTCAAAGTTGAATTTGTTTAAAAACTGAACTAATTCATCCTCATTGATAACCCGACGAAAGGCAGCGCGATCGCGACTTATATAAATAAGATTTTCTTTGCCTACTTTTTCAATAGAATCATTAACTAGAATTTTTGTTTTGAGAAAATCACAAGCCCATTTGGGGATATTACCTGTCTGTCCTGGTAGGGAAGGTACAACTAATTGTTTAGCTTTGATGTGAGGAAATTTCCGACTTTCTATAATTTTTTCTTCAGGAATACCTAAAATCTCTAATGTTTCCTTCTGGAAAGAAAGATGTAAGCTATTAACTAAGAATTTGTCTATATGACTGAACTGGATTTTAGCTTGCTTGAGTAAATGAATGCGCGGTAAAACGTCAAACATCCAGTGAAAGTATCCTTCGCCTCCAGCAGCCGATAAAACAGCAACAGTTCCATCTACGTAATGTAGATTTGGTAATCTCCAAGATTTGAGTATTGAATGCTCACTTATATCTGTACCAATTTCAAAAGACAAATCACCCAGTAACTTATCATCTGGGCTTATAACAGTGCCGTTATGACCCCATACACGACCTTGTGGTATTACAGTAACAAATGTCTCTGGATATTCATGGATAGACTCTATCTCAAATTTCCAGTGAACTTCATCTTTTATAGTTTTAGGAAATTTTCTACGTATGAAATTTTTAGGATATATGCTGAGAAAACTTTCTTGACTTTGTTTATTGTTTTCTGGGAAATTTAATAGCCAATAATCCTTAGTTTCTTTATAAAAATCTTTTGGAGGTCCTAAAATTTCCGAACTTATTGGTAGCTCACGAAGCAAATTTATACATGAAAAATATATAGATTTGATAGTTTTTTTTAGCATATTCAAAAAGAAAAACTTAAAAAATCACTCTTTGACAGGTTTTTTAGCTAAAAAAAACTTTACTTACCATGTCATGTTCTGTCATTAGTATTCCTTTAATAATTAAGCTATTTCACTAATCACTAATCTCTTTCAGAGCTAGTCTTCTACCATTTTGTCCAGCTTCATGGAAACGAGATATTCTGAAGCCATATCTTAGACCTAAATACAGCGAATATATCTTTGACGATCTCCAAAAAGATTGAGGTGAAATAGTACCTCGAAAATATGCCAGCATAGTTTGCGAGTAAGCTAACCCTTCTACTAAACGCAGGAGATAATCTTCTTTTAAACGGTTAGAAGGTATTAAATGAGTCAGCTTGAGTGATGCAAACAGCCCTGTACCTAAACCCATATCGCAAGCTGTAAATGCTAAATCTGAGTCCCCACAGGAGGTAAGCATTTTACCCTTCCGATCCATATCTGCCCGTTTAGGACTTTTACAAACTAACTCGCTGTACTTTTGTGCAACAACCTTGCGAACACAAAGCCCAGCCCCGCATGGCGTTGTTTCATACTGATCCACTAAATTAGACCAGCGATCGCTCTCAAACTCTCGAATTGCCAAATTTCCTAAATAAGGTTTGGCCCACGATGGAGGTGTTACTTCAAATTCAGGTTTAATTTGTCCGCCCCAAGCACCAATAAATGGAAAATCTTTACTAATCCGCCATGTGACTTCTAGATAGTCTGAATCTAAAACGTTATCATCATCAACAAATACTATTACTCCAGCTGTAGCTTCTCGAATTCCTCTGAGTCTAGCAGCAGTCAGTCCTAGTTGTTCTTCTCGAATATGACGAGCTTGGGGATGCCAACTTAAATCAATTTCCGAAGCTAGAATTTTATTACTAGCATTATCAACTAACAAAAGTTCCCAAAAATCTTTGGATAAAGTTTGAGATTTCAGTGCTTCTAAAACCCTCTCTAAATAGCTAAAACGAGGATTGTGGGCACAGATAATTATACTGAGCGGTAGTTCCATACAAAATAATTTTGTGCTTTGTTTTAAAATGCTGAGTGTTCAAATTCTAAACAACCTTTTTCTACTTTACGTAACCAAAGAAGATTATCAACTTGTCCACCAAACTTCCAGTTACCACTGGCAAGAGCTTCACCAATTGTCCTCGCTACACCTTCAAACGCAATACAATCATGAAATGCAAGAATACCTCCTCCTACAATCCAAGGAGTTGCTTTTTCGTAATCATTTTTGGCTCCTTGATAACTATGGTCGCCATCAATAAAAACAAGGCTTAGAGGATACTCTGTAAAATCTGAAGGTGTAAGTTCCTGACTATTTTTCCTGAGCATAGTGATGTGGTTGGCTACTCCTCTTGTATTATTTTTAAACTCACTTAATGTATCTCTTTCACCTTCTGGCATAGTTTGATTTTCCCAAGTGTCAACACAAAATAAGTGCCCACCTTTTGGAGCCAAAGCAGCAGCAATATAACAACTAGATGCTCCTAAATAAGATCCTATCTCCAAAGCTTTTGCAGATTCTCCAAGCTCCTTGGCTAAAATATAGAGCATATTTAGCTCATGAGCAGTCATATGTGTAGTTATATCTTTTTTAGTTAAACAACCTAGTTTTTTCAACTCCTTATTAATTGAAGAACTTTGTATATCAATTAATAGTTGTTCTGCTCGCCAAACTAAGTGATGTGATGCCTTGTAAGAAAAATCACTAATTTTCATGTTTTCAATCTCCAAATTTCTGTTTACATTAGCCAATTATAATTGGCTATTTTTGTTGATGATTAAGTAAGTTGTTCAAAAATTGCATATCCATTACGTAAATCAGTGTTTTGACTGAATACTAAGTAATTGGGATCTAAGAGAAATTTTTGATTATTTTTGTAGTTTTGAAATGTATTTATATCATCTAGTAAAACAAACTTATAGCTATGCAATTCATTTTGTAAATCTTCAATACTTGTGCTTAATTGAGAACCATCGATTAAGATAACATCAAAAATATTAACATTATTTTGCTCTTTAATATTTTTGATGATTTTACTTATTTCTTTAGGTAAATTTTCTAAATCAATAGACGGAATCTCATAGAATTTGACAGTAGGCTCACCAGTATAACGCTTTTGCAATTTATTAAATTGAGGAGTAGAAATATTGATACAAAAGGCGGTTGGCTTGTTTGGGTTTTCTCTAATGCCTGTTAAAAGTGCCTCGGTAATAACTTCTCCACTAGATGCTCCAATTACTAAAGCTGTTTCAATATCTTCTTCCTTGACCATTTTTCGGATGGTTTGAAAAAATTCATCAGATTTTATAGTTGAAAATTCGTAAGGAAGGAAGTAACCAAATCTAGTTTCTAAATGAGTTAAAGGTTTACGTAATGAGGTTTTTAATTTTAATACTAGCCATTCTTTGAACACCCTTTTATAATTTTTTAAATTTAAAAAATCAATTGATTTAGAAACTAAGTTAGATGATTTAACAAAACCTTTTGTTTCTTTTTTTAATGAATGAGATTTTAAATAAGCAGGATCGCTCAACAATTTTACGAAATCAAATTGTTGACATGCTGTAAGCATCATACAAAGATGGTCTAGCCAATCTTGGAAACTTCGAGTAGGCAATTGATGAGCGCTATAGCGGTATTTTAATGGTTCACTGTAAGGTAAAGTGTCTTTATTGGTTACAGTATTAACTACCCAACGAGTGCGATCGAGTTCAGGATGGCAAAGAGAGGGAAACTTATTAGCACAGTCGATGGCATCATTTAATTTTCCTTGACAAAGAAGAGTAATAATTAGATAAGCCCATTCTAACGGATCAGGATCTATAGCTTTTAGCAGATCAAGAGTCCATTCAATTGGCTGAACAATCCAATCATGTGCCCTAGCTGCATTTCCTTTGTAGAGGTTACATAATGCTAGCCGTAGTTTTGGTTGAGCTTGAGAGTCTACATAATTTAAGCATTTGAGATACAAAGCTTCTGCTTCATCATATTTTCCTGACCAAAGTTTTTCATCTCCTTGACGCAGGAGCACTCTATCCGATGCATTAACGACGATATGTGAATTTTTAATTCCCGATGAACTATCTACAATGGTCAAAGGCTCAAAAGGGCTTTTCTGAACAATCCTTTGATTTGGCTTCAGGGCTTTCTGTAGATGAAACCATTGCCAAATTTGATCTCTTTGTTTAAATGTGTGCTGGGAATGGACTAGTTGATAGCCAGTATTGGTAATTTTCTCTAATTCTTCTGGGTTTTTAAACAGATAATCAAGCTTATCTAATACATCATTTTCATCAGCAAACACACAATTTTGCATATCAACAAAACCTGCTGCTTCAACAGCTGGATTTTTTTCTGTAATCAAACAGGATTTAGACCCTGGAATTTCCAGAAATTTGCGAACAAACTCCCTTGCCATTGTGCCACAGGTAGGTGAAAAGGAAGAAGCATTGATCATCCGAGCATACTGCTCACCAAAAAGCATTCTTGATGTTTCTCGGTTTTGCATGTATCCTAAGTGTGGGCAAATTAGAGTAGGATAATATTTAGAAATAAGTCTATTAATTTTTTGACGCCAAGGATATAGTGATGTTTGGCTTCCAGTAATCAGCACTGGTATATTTTTTGGTTGATTATAGTCTCTAAATATGTCGGAATCTATAAAATTTGGCCAGATAAATAAATTTTCGGCAATCTCTGGAAGATATTCAGCTAAAGGAATAGATATTGTAAAGACTGTCTCTATTCCCCAATTTTCAATATCAGAAAGAAAGGCTGAATGAAATCCACAAAAAGAATCCCCGTTATAGAAAGCTAATTTTGGTATTTCTGGATAATAATGAGTATTTTTAACGCGTCGTTTATCAGATGAGGCGTTACCAGTTTCAAACAGAGTTATGTCTGGTTGATATTGCTCACAAATTTGTTGATAGTCGCTTTCGTCACTAATAACAATTACTTCAAAAAACTCCGAGAGACACTTAACATGTTCTTGCTTGTGTACATTGTAGAACTTGGCTGAACCTTGATTATTCCATTGAAAAAAAACAAGTTTTGGCTTAATAATTTTATCCATAAATATTTTTGCTTTATCTAATATTATTTTTCAGAACATCAATCGCTAGATTTTGTTTTGTGTGTCTATGGTGTAATTCTGTGCTTATTCACTTTCAGTTAAACAATCACACACTTTTTATACTAATACCAACAATTAATCTATTTTTTGAAGTTTTCATCCTTTTAATACCAATTCTCTGTAAACTTACACTGAATAATTCTTGACTTATTTCTTCCTTTGCGATGGCAGTCATTTTGGAAACCAAAAACACCGCCCTGCTTCAAGGCTATGCGTCTACGTTGAATAAAGATTAAGTGCATCTTCATAGAGAAGAGAATTGATATAACAAGAAAAAGCAATAAGCAAAGCGATTGCACGAAGGTTTTGATTCATGCGATCGCGTCTTAATAACTGAACCCGGAATTCTCGCAGTTCTGCTGTTAATCGCTTTGCTTATCGGCGTTCTTGCTTCCTTAGCTGAACCAGTTGGCTATATCTCTCCTAAAAACATTGAGAATTCTGCATTTGATTTATTTCCATAGATGAATATGGAAAATTTAGCGTAGCAGATTATTCAAAAGGTCGTTGTAATACTAGGGAGAGAAGGTAAACTTCTGGGCTGCAAGGTTCCTTACTAGCGTCATTTTGCCAGTTTTTACGTCCACCTTAAACACGGCATTACTTTTTCTAGTCTTGTCAGGAGCAAGCGCATACAATTGACCTGAAGCAGAGAAAGTCAAGTCTTTAACATCGTTAGAGAGAGGGCGTCCTTCAAAGCTCAGTGGGGTCAGTCTCTTAATTTTGAGCTTGCCAGTAACTATAGCTTTCTCCTGTAAGTTCATTGAAATTAAACAGGGGATACCTTCTGAGCCAATCTCAGTTGCGAAAATATTTCCCTTTGGATCTTGACATAGGTTAGCAAATCGATGGGTAGGCGGCAGTTCGGGTAGAGCCAGATCGTCGCGGGCAAGAATTTGGCCTGTTGTGAAATCGAGCGTTCTCATGCTAAAAGGTGGGACGCCTTCAGTTCCTACTAGACACAGAAGTTGATTATTGGGAAGGCTGAGTAAACTTTCAACAGTTTGATTGGATTTCTTGAACCCTAGTACTTTTTTCCCTCTAAATTCAGGGATACTAGCATTGCCGACAGTAAAAATGAGATGGTTGAAATGACCATTTCTCGTGCTAGAGACCGTAGAAATTACAACAGTCCCATTTTTAAGCACTATCGCTTTCGTAATTCGGTTAGAGTCATTAAAAAAGAAAGCCCTCGGCCTTTTCGGTACAGACAATGGATTTTCAACGGACAGAGATAGGCGATTGAGCTTAGAGAGAATTTTTCCCGTTGCTAGGTCAACAGTGCTCAACTCTACTCCCGGAGTGTTGTCTTCCCGGTTTGCAGTGTTTGATGTACTAAGGAGGTTTACTCCATAAAGAATTCCCTCGTTGAGTTCAGTCTTCTGAGCAAGTGCCTTACTAGAAAGACCAGCAACAACAGTAGAAGTCAAACTGGCAGCTGCAAGCTTGCCAAATTGTCGGCGTTTCAGCGATCGCATTACTATACTCCTTGTGGGGTGTTTTAAGGAACAATCAAGCTTGCATTTGGGGCTTGGGGTTTAGCCCCCATATCTGCTAGGATATTGACGGTTATTTGCTTGGCGCGAATATCTTCCCGAAATGGGCTAACGCCGTCACTATCTAACCCCCATGCCCACTGAATGGAGCCGGAGGCAAAAACTTTAGCTCCGCTACCAGCTGTATAGCGGGCTGAATGGGATTTGGTAAAATCCTGGTTGGCAGGGAGTGCTCTTTCTCCAACTGGTTCGTCGAAGTTTGGCAACACATTAGCAGGTACTACTGGCGACTGAGACAACATGACCAGTCCGGGAGGAGTAGACCCATTATTAACGATAAAATCCCATTCATAACCTACTAACATAGCCAGCTGATCTCCATTCTTGAGTCCTGTGTTGGCGTAGTAAGGATCGCTAGCGTTGGCAACGACAAAATTAAAACCACCGTAGGTATCTAGGTCACTACCATACATGACTCCTAACAAAGAATTTTCCGGCCGCTGGTTCTGAACGCTGCGGAATTTATTAGTGGCTGCTGATGGTCCCTGTTGCTGGGCTACTGGATCTAATGTCCAATCTGGTTTGTAGCAGGCCATCACCCGGTTGGGCTTCACTTGTCCGGCAGCAAGAGTAGAATTTTCAAACCTCACTCGCCAATAACCAGTATTGGCAGAGAAAAATCCTAAATTAATTCCGCCATCACGGGCAGCCTCGATATGATCGCGCATTTCTTTAGACCAGTACTCATCGTGACCCACAGACAAGAATACTTTGTGATTGAGCAATTTTTGTCCGTTGGTGTGAATTTGCATACTGTCGGTGTAGGTAACATCGTAACCTAGAGATTCTAGCCACCGCACCATATTGTATTCCCATCGCAGAGGTGTGTCAGCCTCGTTGGAGTTTTGATAAGTTGCCTGGGCGAAAGGCCGGTCGTAGGAAACCTTGAAAGCCCGTTCACCACCAATGCTGTTAGAACTGTACAAGCTGTAACCCCCCGTTGAGCTATAGGCGAGGACAGTAGAAATGGCACTATTGAATAAAATATCAGCAGTGCTGCTATCATCGCGGACGACAAACCACACATGAGCAACTACCCCAGTTGCTTGGTCAGTCAGTTTCGCTACATAAATACCACTAGTCCAGTTATTGCCTACCTGCAAGACGTAGGAAGTTGTCCAGTTGCACTCCACTAGGCGGGTATCAGGGTCTACGGTACAGGCAGCTTGGGTTGTGCCATTGAGCAAGCCGCTGCTTGCGATCAGCCTTCCTCCTGTGCCACCATAGTAGCCCAAGCGGTACACATCGATGGTATACTGTCCAGCTTGTCCAAGAGAAACCTTAATATCCAGCGATTCCCCTTTATTGACACTGGTAACCGAGGTATAACCAGCGATCTCGCCACTACCCCGGTTGTCAAGCTTCCAGTTAGTCGTGCCTGGATTGAGATTTTCCAAATAGACGGGATTTGGGTTCGCCGGAATTGCTGTAGCCGAGAAGGTGGTACTACCGATGCCTGGTGCTATGGCGCTTACGATCACCGCTCCAGGTGCGCTAGGAGCCTGTCCGAGTGTCAAAGTTGTACTTGCTTGACCACTACCATCAGTTACTACACTGGCAGGCGACACTGATCCCCCACCACTGATAATATCAAAGTTTACCGTGACCCCTGATTGAGGATTGTTTTGAGCGTTTACAACTTGCACAACTAGGGGGTTGGTTAGAGCTGCTCCCGTTGCCCCACTCTGATTGTCTCCACTGACT
Organism: Desmonostoc muscorum LEGE 12446; assembly: GCF_015207005.2. GTDB lineage: Bacteria > Cyanobacteriota > Cyanobacteriia > Cyanobacteriales > Nostocaceae > Nostoc > Nostoc muscorum. The sequence goes on along the minus strand of NZ_JADEXS020000001.1, from coordinate 5,114,386 downwards.
TTAATCAAGTTGCTGCCGACAACAAAGGCAATGTCACGATAATAGTTAGCATTCCGGAAAGAAGCAGCTGGGAAAGAATTTGGATTTACATTAAATACCCCATTATTGCCGTCCGCTACTGAGCTAAGATCGCCGCTAACTATGGGGTTGACCAGTTCATCATAAGTGGTGACGTAATAGGCGTTGACGTTGACAGAGACCACATAAATCGAATTGCCTTGAATATTTATTGGCGTTTCTAGAAGCTGCTCCTGCCAGCCAGAAGCCGTCTCGTTAGTAAAAGTGACGCTTGCTATAAGAGTTCCCGCTGCCGTCCAGATTTTGCCAATATGAGTTCCTGTCTCACTAGCAGCTTTCCAGAAGCGAATGGCGGCAACCTGTCCGCCTCTACTGCTGCGGAATTTCAAGCCTAATTCATAGGGGACGCTATCGGTAGAATTTGGAAAGGTGGGGACTTGAGTGGTCAATATTGTTTGGCTGGTCCCCGAAGGACTGGTAGTAGCAGAGAAGATAACGCTACCTACTTCTTGGGCGGTGGCACTTACAGTATTGGTGATAAAAGTTGTCGCACCAGGATTAGCTCCAAGGGTTAAGGTGGTACTAGCCTGCCCATTAGTATCGGTTACTGCGCTAACAGGCGAAACCGACCCTCCACCACTGGTAACGGCAAAATTCACTGTGACCCCTGACTGAGGATTACCAGCAGCGTCTTTGACTTGAACAACCAAAGGGTTGGGTAAGGGAGTTGCGCCTACACCAGTCTGATTGTCGCCACTGATCTTTGTAATCGTAGGCAGGGGAACAGCTACAAAGTCAATGTCACGAAAATAGTTAGTGTTGCGGAAAGAACCTGTTGGGAAGGCTCCTGGAGTCACATTAAACACCCCGTTGCTACCGTCTGCCACTGAGCTAAGATCCCCATTGACTATGGGGCTACCCAGATCATCGTAAGTAGCGACGTAGTAGGCATTTATGTTGACAGAGACCACATAAGTGGTATTGGCTTGAATGTTAACTGGCGTGTCCAGAGTCTGCTGCTGCCAGCCAGAAGCTGTCTCGTTTGTAAAAGTGGCGCTTGCTAAAAGAGTTCCCGTTTCTGTCCAGATATTGCCAACATGAGTTCCTGTCTCGCTAGGGGCTTTCCAGAAGCGAACGGCTAAAATCTGTCCCCCTTCGGCGCTGCGGAATTTCAGGCCTAATTCGTAGGGAACGCTATCAGTGTAATTTCCAATGCTCGGAACTTGATTGCTAAAGAGGTTAGCCATAGTTGTTTGCCATAACGTTATAACTAGTAGGGGTGATCAAAAGTAACTTCCCTAAACCTGACAAGCGATCTTCAGAACTTCCACCACATAGTCCTGTTCCTGCTGAGTCATCTGATGAAACAGGGGTAGCAGGACTGTATGATCTTGTGCTTGCTCACTCTCAGAAAGGCGATCGCACTTTCCAATTTCACATTTACAAGCTTTCGGCTCAACTCCACATGACCAAGCTTCAGTTTGATAAGCACTTTCACGGTGAGCGCACATAATCCCACGTCGCGTAGCAATGCCAGCATCTAACATTGCCTGCATCACTTGTAACTGGTCGTATTTCTCTGTGAGCCTGACACAAAAACTTTGCCAGTTACTCTTTGCCCAGTTTGGCTCGGTGGGTAACTTTAATCCCGGTATATCTGCTAGCTTTTCCTGATATTGCTGTGCCAAATAACGCCGACGTTCCACAATCTCTGGAAGCCGTTTGAGTTGTTCTCGCCCAACTGCTGCTTGAATATCAGTCATGCGGTAGTTGTAACCCAGCATGGGATATGACTCAAATATCACTTGTTTTGCACCGTGGCGTACAGTATCGGGGACGCTCATCCCATGTTGCCGCCAGAGGCGAAACTGTTTGTCCCATTCGGGATTATTTGTAGTCAGCATCCCACCGTCACCAGTGGTGATTACTTTGCGGGGGTGAAAAGAAAAGCAAGCGATATCGCCATGTGGCTTGCCAATTTTCTCCCATTGCCCATCCCAGAGAATTTCACTACCGATCGCACAAGCTGCATCTTCAATTACTGGCAACTCGTAGCGGTGGGCAATATCCAGGATTGCTTTGAGGTCGCAAGGCATCCCGATCTGATGGACAATCAGAATGGCACGGGTGCGATCGCTAATCACATCTTCAATTAACATCGGGTTGATGTTATATGTCTGTGGTTCAATATCCACAAACACTGGTATTCCGCCGCAGTACCGAATACTGTTGGCAGTGGCAATATAAGAATGGCTGACAGTAATCACTTCATCCCCAGGTTGCACACCTACAGCTAACAGCGCTAAATGCAGTGCAGTAGTGCAATTGGATACAGCACAAGCGTAGTTTCCTCCTACGTAAGCTGCAAATTCTTGTTCAAAGGTGGCAACTTCTGGTCCTTGTGTTACCCAGCCAGACATAATCGCACGTTTAGCTGCTTCAGCCTCGGCTTCGCCCATCCAAGGTTTAGCGATCGGGATCAAAGATTTGACTTCAGACACGCTGTTTGCTCCTCCCTACATCCCAGTTGCGTACAATTTCATTTTCTAGTAGGACTTCTGGAGATTTTCCAAAACTCAAATACCAATCTCTCAGTTTGATCAAACCTTCGCGCAGTGATACTTCCGGCTTGAATCCCAACAGTTTGTACGCTTTTGTAGTTTCAGCATACAAACGCAATACATCACCAGGACGAGATTCATCATGAATCACGCCCGTGTCTGCTCGTTCTACTATTGATGCTATTTCCTGAGCCAAATCATTAATGGCAATTTCAAAGCCACTGCCCAAATTGATGGTTTGTCCGATGGCAGAGTCTGTAAATCCTGCCAACATAATCCCCCTAGCCGTATCGCCAACATAAGTGAAGTCTCTAGTCTGGCTACCATCACCAAAAATTACCATTGGCTTGCCAGCCATGCTACGCAGTAAAAACTTGGGTATGACTTCTCCGCTATCTCCTTCATGGTGACAACGGGGGCCATAGGCGTTGAAAGGACGTACTACAACAGTTGGGTAGCTATATGTTTCGTAGAACGCCCTAGTATAACATTCTCCGGCTAACTTAGAACCACCATAAACAGTCATGGGAAAAGTTGGGTGTTCTTCTGTCATTGGTACCCAACGGGCAGTACCATAAACTTCAGAACTTGAGACATACACAAACCGACTTACTCCTGCTGCTCTCGCTGCGCTTAATAGCTGGAGAGTTGCTGTGGCATTAACTTCATGATTTTCAAATGGCGAGTGGATGGAATGCCGGACACCCAAGCAGGCTAGATGAAAAACGATATCTACACCCGACATTAATTTAGCTATGCGATCGCTATCTCGAATGTCTGCCACAACTAATTCAAAGCGATCGCTAGGTAAATTTTCTAGGTTCTTTTGTTGTCCATTAACCAAATTATCAACAACCACCACCTGGTTTGTTGTTTTAGCTATTATTTGATGTGCTAGTTCAGAGCCGATGAAGCCTGCACCACCTGTGATTAAAATTCGTTGATTTTGCATATTTATTTTGTATTCTCCGATGGTTCATATCCTTCCCGCCAGCGTAAAAATTTTGCGGGGACACCAGCGACGATCGCAAATGGCGGTACATCTTTAGTGACAACTGCCCCAGCACCAACGATGCTGCCTTTGCCAATGGTGACTCCTGGTAGAATTACCGCATTCATGCCAATATCGGCTCCTGTTTCCACTTTTACCGATTTAATTTCTAAATCGGTTTGGATGATGGGAACATCAATCGGCAAGCCAGTGTGTGCTGAACCTAGTACTTTTGCACCTGGTCCCCATCCCACATAATCTTCGATAATCAAATCACGGGCATCAAAGTAACTCTGTGGGCCAATCCAAACGTGGTTACCAATAATGCAAGTACCATCGAATCTTCCCTGAATATAGCTTTGGGAACCAATAAATACCTGGTTCCCAATCTCAAAGGTTTCGAGATGTTTAAAGCCTACACCATTGCCAATGCGAACGTTATGACCCAATTTGCGTGCTACCGCCCGCCAAATAGCTCGGCGCATTAGCGCATCAAAGTCGCCATCACTTGTAACAAAACGAGCGTATAATTCGATTAATGGTTTTTGTTCGTACTGAGTACGTAAATATTCTGCTAGTTCAATTTCAAAGTCAGGGTCTAGCTTTTGTGCTTGTAAGCCGTGGACAGCTGTGACTATCTTAGTTTTACCTGGATCGGACATTGAACTCCTGGGTTAAGCTAATTACTGCCTTGGCAACCTGAGTTTGTGACTCTGTGGTTAGTTCTGCATACATCGGTAGGGATAACACTTCCTTAGATGCTGCTTCTGAATGCGGAAAATCTCCAGCTTTATAGCCGAATTCAGCATATGCTGGCTGGAGATGAACTGGAATTGGGTAATGAATCCCTGTTTGAATTTCCATCTCTTGCAGGCTTTGTTGCAGGACATCTCGCTCTGGCGATCGCACTGCGTAGACATGGTAAACGTGACGGCTGTAGGGCATCACAGTCGGCGTACTAACACCAGAGTCTGCCAAGAGTTTGTCGTATTGTGCTGCGTGGCTTATTCTGGCTTCTGTCCAGGCTTCGATGTAGCGTAACTTCACCCGTAAAATCGCTCCCTGGATGCCATCCATGCGATAGTTGTAACCTTTGAGAATATGGTGATACCTGCGTTCTTGACCCCAGTCGCGCAGCATTCCCATAGTGCGGGCATATTCGGGATTTTTGGTGACTACCATGCCTCCCTCTCCGTAAGCCCCTAAATTTTTCCCAGGGTAAAAACTAAAACAACCGAAATCCCCAATACTACCAACCCGTTGCCCTTTGTACTCAGCCCCGTGAGCTTGGGCTGCATCTTCTATCACCACCAAACCGTGACGACGGGCAATTTCCAAAATTGGCTCCATGTTTGCTGGTTGACCGTACAAATGCACGGGTAGGATAGCTTTGGTGCGTTCAGTAATCGCTTTTTCAATTTGGCTGACATCGATGGTGTAGGAAACAGGATCGATATCTACAAAAACAGGTGTGGCTCCGGTGTAACAAATTGCTGCTGTGGTCGCTACAAAGGTGAAAGGTACCGTAATTACTTCGTCACCAGCACCGATGCCTGCTGCTAGTAATGCTAGATGCAGGGCACTAGTACCTGTATTGACAGCAATGCCATAATCTGCATTGCAGTAATCTGCAAACTCTTGTTCTAAAGCTTTGACTTCATTGCCTAAGACGAATTGCGTACTTTCAAGTACTTTCAAGACGGCGGTATCGATTTCGTCTTTAATACTTAAATACTGGGTTTTTAGGTCTACAAATGGAATCATGCTGTTACCCCTGCTGTATTCAGTTCAATTAATTGGCCTTGCTTTTTCAGAGACTGGGTTGCAGCTTCGAGAATTCTGACTACCCGCAGTCCTGCTTCTCCATCGGTCAGTGGGCGATCGCCTTTTTCAATACAATTAATGAAGTGTAATCCTTCTGTTTTCAATGCCTCTGTCATATCCAACTTGGGTGACCACATATCTCCTGTGCGATAACCAATCATCATTTGGTAGACGCTTTCAGAGTTGCCATTGACTGTAATACCCTTGTCGTAAATCTTGAGTTTTTCACTTGGCTCTAAGTCATCGTAAACAATCATCCGTTGACTACCACCAATTAATGTGCGGCGGATTTTCACTGGCGCCAACCAATTGACGTTGATGTGAGCGATGAGATTCTTTTCAAAGAATAAGGTCAAGTAGGCAAGATTTTCTGGTTCTCCAGGAACATGGCTGATGCCTGTAGCCGACACAGCATAAGGCTGGGATGGTAATACGTAGTTCATAATCGATAGGTCATGAACTGCCAAATCCCAGACGACATTCACATCATGCTGAAAAAGTCCCAGGTTAACGCGTACAGAATCATAGTAGTAAATATCACCCAGTGAATTAGTGGCGATCAAATCGTGCATTTTGCGTACAGCACCGGTGTAAACAAAGGTATGATCGACCATTAACACTAGGTTCCGTTTTTCGGCTTCTTCAATCAGCCGCATTGCCTGTTCGGAGGTAGTTGTCATTGGCTTCTCTACCAGCACATGCTTACCAGCCTGCAATGCAGCTAAAGCTAATTGAAAGTGAGTTGAAACTGGTGTGGCGATCGCTACAGCGTCAATCTTAGGGTCTGTAAATATATCTTGACAATCTTGAGTAATTTGAATAGCGGGATACCTAGCTTGCACTTTTGTCAATAGTTCTGGTTTAAAATCGCTGACTGTTCTTACCTGAACTCCTGGCATTTCGACAAAATTTCTGACTAGATTCGGTCCCCAATAACCATAGCCAATGACACCAATATTAATCATGTTTCCTGTTGTTTTTAACTAATCAAAATTTATTTTTTAGTCACTATCAACTATTCCCAGAGCAGCAATAGTTGATAGCTGGATCGCAAGTTATTTGCTATTTGATCTAAAAAAGCTTTATCTTTGGAAGGTTTTAGAATTCACCAAGTTCAAACAGCACACAAGAATCTCACAAACTACTAGCTGACATTTGCAAATTTTGGCGATCGCGGACATCCCCTATGACACGGGCGGGGACTCCAACTACAATTGCATAATCAGGAACATCGTGAGTTACTGTTGCTCCAGAACCAATGATGGCTTTTTCACCAATAGTTACACCTGGCAGGATGGTAGCATTACTACCAATAGATGCACAGCGTTTTACTAAAGTCTTGATTGTATACCAGTCATCATCTGTTTTTAAACTGCCATCTTCATTGGTTGCACGGGGATAAAGGTCATTAGTAAACATGACTCCATGACCAATAAACACTTCATCTTCTAGGACAACGCCTTCACACAGAAAACTGTGGGATGAAATTTTACACCGATTTCCTACCGTGACATCTTTCTGAATTTCGACAAATGTACCGATTTTCGTATCATCCCCAATAACGCAACCGTAGAGGTTGACGAGATGGGGATGAAAAATCTTGACGTTTGTGCCTAACTTAACATCATCATTTACAGCCATTACTTAATCTGCCTTCAAATTAATGCTTTTCCACTGTTTGCCAAATAGCATCTTCTAAATAAGTACACTCATCAGGTTGCCATTGATAATCTGCACGCTCGAAATTATGCATAGTCACTTCAAAGGGGCAAACCTCTCTGAGATTTTCTAGCAGAGTGTCGCTACGACGGTTGGAGAACCATGTTGTTAAGGTGTATGAACCCATATACAGTCTAAATTTGGGAATCTCACATCGCAGAATAAATGTTCCCGGCTCTCGACAAAACGGAGCATCAGACTCGAAAAACCAGAAGATACAAATCGGTTGTTGTAAAAAATTGACTATCTGAAAGGAAAAACGCAGACTTTCATGAGGTTCAGTCACATGTAGGGCAAACTCAAAGGTAATCGGTTTTCCCCAACAGTGAATTCCCTCTCCTTCAGAGGCGTGTGCCCTTACCCAAGCTACATGATTGCCAGTTTTGTTGACAGGAGCTTGGTAATATCCTTGTGAGACAGAATCATCTTTCTGGCCAGCCAGATATAACTGTACTGCTTTGCCAGTATCACCATCAAACTGGACGCTACCCTTAGACAGTAGTATGCAACGTTTGGTGAGTTGGGCGATCGCTTGCATACTATGACTGACAAATAAGACCGTTCGTCCTTCTTTTGTCGCCACATCACCCATTTTCCCCAAGCACTTTTTCTGAAATGCCGAGTCACCTACAGCCAAAACTTCATCGACAATTAAAATTTCTGGCTCTAAATGGGCTGCAACGGAAAAAGCAAGGCGCACGTACATTCCTGAAGAATAGCGTTTGACTGGGGTATCTAAAAACTTCTCAACCTCAGCAAAGGCAACTATTTCATCAAATTTCTTTTTAATTTCAACTCTACTCATTCCCAGAACAGAACCGTTGAGATAAATGTTCTCTCGTCCCGTCAGTTCTGGGTGGAATCCTGTTCCTACTTCTAATAAGCTTGCTACTCGCCCTTTGATGGCGATACGTCCCCTCGTCGGTTCGGTAATCCGGCTGAGAACTTTTAACAGGGTAGATTTACCAGCGCCATTGCGTCCAATAACACCAATGGCCTCACCTTGTTGAATGTCAAAAGAAATATCTTTTAATGCCCAAAATTCTTCCCGCGCTGGGTTGGACATTTTTTTGCTACCGGGTTTGATAAATCCCTTGGCAAAAGATTTAGCACCATCAGCAATTACATCGCGTAGTGCTTTGTAGCGACTTCTTCCCTCCTGCTGGTGAGCGATTATATATCTTTTACTTAAATTTTCTACACTAATCATGTTCTCAGACATCTGCACAGATCCTTGTTAAATTACGTCAGCAAATGTCCGTTCCATTTTGCGGAAGTACCAAATGCTACTTACCAGTAACAGGGCAACTAGTCCTAAAGATAGTGTGAATCCAGTCCAGTAAAGTTTGGACTCTCCCCCTAAAATAGCCCAGCGAAAGCCATCAATCACGCCTACCATTGGATTTAAATAGTAGAGCAAACGCCATTGTTCTGGGATAATGCTGCTACTAAAACCTACAGGCGATATGTATAGGCCAAATTGCACAATAAACGGCACAATGTAGCGGAAGTCTCGATATTCCACATTCAAAGCTGCCAACCACAGCCCTACTCCTAGTGAAGCAGCAAAGGCGATGCCAATAAATAACGGTAAGGATAATATCCGCCAACTGGGAACAAAATTATACCAAGCCATCAACCCTAAAAGAATCATCCCAGAAACGAGAAAGTCCACGAAGCTAACAATCACTGAACTAGCAGGTACAATCAGGCGCGGAAAGTACACTTTAGAAATCAAATTGGCGTTACTAATTAGGCTGTTACTACACTCACTTAGGGAATTGGCAAAAAATTGCCAAGGTAGCAAGGCGGCAAATACCAGTATTGGATACGGTGCTGTCCCCTCTGAAGGTAATTTCGCCAAGTTTCCGAAGATGACGCTGAACACGATCATGGTTAAAAATGGTCGAATCAGTGCCCAAAGCATACCAATTGCTGTTTGCTTATAGCGAACTAAAATATCACGCCAAGACAGGAAATAAAATAGCTCTCGGTAGCGCCATAGGTCTTTCCAATACTGCTGCTCTGTTTGTCCAGCTTCAATTATCAACTCTGGCTTTGACGTAATTCCTTTACTATTCATAATTATTGATTACAGACCACTGCTTTTAAGCATTAATGGACAAACTGAAAATCTTTGATGCTGTGATAGTTGAGTATTTTTGCTTGCCTACGAGTAAATTCTCCGACAGAAGGGTTCCCCTGGGGATCGATCGCTCCTGTTACCTGCTGCCAAAGTTCTTGTGGCGCTATAGAAACTTTATAGGTGCGTTCGTTCGACTTGCAGACGTGATACCATTTTGTTTGCTGGCACTCGTCACACCAAAAGGCCTCCAACCACTCTCCCTCTAGGGTAACTGTGGTTTGGTTTGCTACCAGCATCAATGCACTGCGACGACTCATGCCCCGTTGCTGCAACTGTCCTGCTTGATCGGCAAACAATTGATATTTTTGACTCCGGCTTTCCAGGTAGCAACCATGATTTGGGCAATAGATAGCCCGCCGTTTTGAACGTTTCCGATTTCGATCACACCTTCTCTGCAATTCGACCTCCCATTTGAGTAAATAGACAGCAAAATCTGGAAGGTTTCGTTGGAGGAACTGAGATCAAATAGACCATCGAAGCTCGTCTCCTAAAGTTAAAAACTAAATACTATTTAAGTAAAGTAGGCTGATTGACAAATATTCTTAAATCAGGAATTTTTTTTGTAATGTGGCAACAAGTTTAACCTTGTTATTAGGTAATGATATTACCTAATTTTTTTAAAGGCAGTGATATTTATCACTGCCAATCTGTCTTAGAGCATAACATATTGTGGTGACTTTATATTATCTTAATCAAACTCATCACAATCGGAACACAAAACTCTTTTTGGCATCACTTGTACGAGTTTAAGCATGGCAACAAGCAAGAGGATGTTTGTCAAGTCAAAACCAGCTTAGGTAGGGATAATATGTCAGTAGAAACAAATGTGACAGTATCACCAGAACTACGTCTAAATCATATCTAAGTGATCTGATTTCAAAACAGTAAGATTTATTATCAAGTATCATCTAACTGAAAGGGAAAATAGGTTGTCCGTCCTCAGTAGACTTACGTGGGATGATTAGCACTATCTTTTTGTTTTCTGTACAAGGTGCGTGTGGCAGATGCTACCTCACGACTTACCCAACTGGCAAACGGTATATTACTAACTTTACAAATAACGAATTGATGGCACTTGAGAACAAATTACCCAGAAACTACGGCAATGGAAACGTGTCAGCAAAGACCGTTAACCCAATCCTAGTGTGCTTCAATTATGCATTCAAATACGACCCCCCCCAAAAAGGTAGTTTTTATGAAATACGTAAGAGTTTTTATTTAAGCAAGGCGTTAATCTAGCTTAAATAAAAAGGTAAATGTTTCTGGTGAAAGAGTATTTTCTATTTTGCCTATTGCGCTTATGTTCCAATATTGAGAAAGTACTGCCAAAGTCAAAAGATAATGGCAAATACTTCCTATCAAGAGGTGATTTTTATTTCACTGCAAGCACAGGCAGGAGGAAAGAGCGAAGGAGAATAATTTACAGCTATATTTTAGGGGATTGGTATGAGGCTAAAAGTCTTTTAAGCCTACACCAATCTGTGCTGATCGCTTCTCAAACAACTATTTTGTATGGCTTTGAGACATAGCTATCACACCATCAGGTAAGATTGCTTGCTGCAAGACATCAAGGTATTGTTGAGAAATAATTTTAGGTGTGAAATGCGATCGCAAATACTGACGACCCGCCTTGCCCATACGCTCTGCTAATTGCCGATCCCGACTCAGTAAGCGGATAAATTGAGCTAGAGCATGACTGTCTCCATTGTCAAAAGTGCCACCGCAATCGGCTTCCGCAACTAATTGTCTCAGGTACGAATACTGCGAGCAAATCACCGCTATCGGTCTTCCTGATGCTAAAGCTGAGTAAAGCTTGCTAGGAACCACTAAACTCTCGGTAGATGCATCTACACTCACGAGTGACAGATCGCAAGCCGTTAATGAATAGGGAAGTACTTGTTTGTCTTGATATGGCAGAAATGTAAAATTTCTCAGTCCTAATTGATCGACTTGTTGAATCAATTCATCCCGTTTAGCACCACCACCTATGCAGACAAACTGAATTGGTTCGTCTTCCAGTTGTTGAGCAGCTTGGAGGATAGTTGCCATATCATGGCAGCGTCCCATATTCCCAGAGTAGAGTACGGTAAATTTGTCTACTAAGTTATGCTTCAAGGCAAACCAATTTTCTTGCTTGGCAATTGGCACAATCAATTCTGGGTTCGCCCAACTGTGAATTACCGAAATTTTATCGGCTACTTCCGGACAATTTGCTACCACTTGCTGCTTCATGGCTGGGCTAAGAACCACAATCCCCTTAGCATTTAGCCAAACCTGTCTGTTAATGGCACGCCATAACCGTGCTGGCCAGCTATGCTTTGAAACCACTCCCAAAGCGATCGCAATATCAGGATAAAGGTCATAGAGGATGCAAACATAGGGAAGTCGAAACAACAGATGAGCCATATACCCAATCACTGGCAAAAATGGCGGGGCTGTAGTTACCAACAAGACATTGCTACGTTGCCAAGCTCTGAGTAGATAGAGCGCAGCACGTAAGGTGTATAAGACGCCATTGACCGCTTTGCCACGAATTCGCCCCGGCCAAAGCTGGGCTGTGCGCGATCGCTGAACTCGAATTCTACCCATACGTTCAACTGCTAAAGCAGCAGTATCAGAGTCAAATGCATATCCTGGCTGACTCGTAAAAACCTCAATATCGACTCCTTGCTGTCCTAACTGTTTCACCAGTTCCTCAATCAACTGTCCCGTAGGAGCATAGTCTGGTGGAAAAAACTGAGTGATTACAGACAATTTGATAGATTGCTGAGTTTTCGCAGAATAGTCATTCTTAACATCTAACCGAACAGAAATGGATTGCAAAAACTTTTGATTAATCCATTTATTAAGTCTCATCAGTTGTATCCTACTCTAGAAATTTTGTTCAATATACTACTGAACTGCTCAAGCCATTAATTACACACGAACACTGGTCTCAATTAACAAATATTTTCAATTTGCTTGGAGCAAGTTGATTAATTTATTGGTATACATAGAATTTTCTCACGAGGGAACATATATCTGCGAACTGCGGTCTTAATTAAGACGCTTAAGCAAATACATAGAAGCTTATGCTCTTTTAATTTTGTATACACTAACTTTCTGGGGCATGGGAACACAACAAAAAACAAAAGTCTAAGCAGCTACCGTAATTTTACACATGTAGTATTATCTTACAATAATGCCTTTTACAGGCTTCTAAGAAACTTTACTTAATGTCTAAACGTCAAGTAACAGCTACTATGCACTGGTGCAGACTATCAGACTGGAAGTTTATGTTCATTGAATTTTGGATGTTTTCACTTACTTCATTTTAACTGGGTTGAGCAATATTTCTTACATATAACAAATATTAAGTATGATTTTATATTCAATATCTGTTTTTACATGTAATTTCTTACTAGAATACCACGATAAAAGGATGTTTCAAATTTACCCGCACACTTTACCAAAATTTTATCTTTTGACAATACACATCAACAAAAACTTCATAAACTAGTGGCTCTCTTATAAACAAATTTTGACTGGTGAAATTTGTACATTATGTTAAGTCTAATTAATAATTTTTTTCATGTTACTAGTAAGTCAAGTATTACTTTTATAGAGAAAACCGACACTTGAGTTAAATGTATTATTTTTTACTATAATCGGTATAGTAATGATTTTAAGAATCACGATTGACAACTAACTTGGTGATATTTAAATTACTCTGGCTAAAATTGATGTCAAGGATCTATTACCCCTTTAACCCAAGCACACTATGAGGCAATTGGATATTCAACTTGACTTTAGCTATAATAAGAAACAAAAAAAATGTATACTTAAAAACTAAAGATGTTATTATCTTTGCCTACTCAGCTAGAATCTCAAAGAGACTAAAAAACGTATAATATTAAGAGTTAAAACTAAGTAAACGTCACGGTAGCACAAGGTTTAAATTGACCTTAACTATGAATTGGTATACATAACTTATCAAAATCTTGATTTTCGTTTCCCATTGACGATCCGTTGTACTCAAAATCTGACTACTCCAGCTCCTAAATAATAAATTTTTGTGCAATTGCTCCATTAGCTGGGATTACTAAAGTTGTTACACACATTTTTTCTAACTTAATTAATAAATATTTTCAAATAGATGGAGAATCATTCTTCTCAACCATCAAGTTACGACCAGAATAGGAACTCTGTACCACCATTTCTTCAGCCTCAACCTTTGCCTTGGTCTGAAGAGCAAGGAAATGATTCGAGTTTCCCACAATTTCTGAGTGTTGTACGTCGAAGAGCGCTACTTATTGCAGGAATAAGTATTACTCTAGGGACAGTTGTGTTTGTCAGTTTGATACTAAACCGGCAACTACCAGTATATGAAGGCAATTTTCGCCTGTTAGTGGAACCTGTGAATGATGAGTCTAAAGTAGTCGATATCGTCAAAGACCCTAATGTAAACAAGTCTGGTCTAGATTACGAGAGTCAAATTGAGGTTCTTAAAAGCCCTGAATTGATGGGAGAGATTGTAAAGCGCTTACAAACTACCTATCGAGATATCAGCTATAGTTCGCTGATCAAAGATCTGACAATTTCCCGGTTTGTTGAAACCAAGATTATAGAAGTTCGTTATCGAAGTCATGATCCAAATGAAGTTAAAATTGTACTCGACCAAATTGCTGAGGATTATCTAAATTATAGTCGAGAAAGGCGGCAAACCAAGTTACGCCAAGGGATTCAATTCGTTGAAAAACAACTCCCATCTATCCAAAATCGAGTCGATCAGCTTCAGAAAGAACTGCAAACGTTTCGACAAAAGTATGACTTTGTTGAACCAGAAGTCCAGTCCGAACAAGTTGTTAGTCAAATCACTAACTTGTCTAAGGAACGACAAGAGGTTGATGGGCAATTGGCAGAAGCTCGCGCTAATCTCTCTTTGCTACAGGAAAAAGATGGTAGGCTAGCAGCGCTCAAAGATGCTCCTTTGTATCAGCAATTGTTGGCTCAGGTACAGGAACTAAACGTTCAAATTGCTACAGAGTCAACTCGTTTGCAAGATGATAACCCAACCATTCAAACATTGAAAGAGAAACGGCTAAGGTTGGTACCTTTGGTAAACAACGAAGCGCAACGCTTTGTGGGTACAAAAATTGCAGAACTAACAACTAAGCTTCAAACTCTAGAAGTGCAAAGCCGAGAGCTTGCTAAAGTAGAACGAAGAATCGAACTACAGCGCAAACAATGGCCAATCTTGGCACGTGAATACACTGAACTACAGCGAAAATTACAGGTAGCAACCGAGAGCTTGAATCGTTTTCTATCTACTCGGGAAAATCTCCAAATCGAGATATCTCAGACTGAACTTGGTTGGCAGTTATTACAGGCACCAAGTAAACCGAAATTCCCTATTTCTGATTCGAGCATTAAACGTTATTTAATACCAGGATTGGTTGGGAGTATAGCTTTAGGAATTGGCATCGCCCTGCTGCTAGAAAAGCTGGACAAGACCTACCATAGCGCTCAGGCTCTCAAAGAGAAGATTAAACTACCGTTGTTAGGAAATATTCCATTTGAAAAGCAAGTTGAAAGCACTCAAAGCCACACACAAGAGCGAAAATTTCCCACAGTAAAAATACTAAGTCCCATTTTTAAAGGCATTCCTAGTTTAGGTATCTTAGAGAAAAAAAATTATAGCAACTATTCAGCAGAATTTTTAGAAGCTTTGCGGGTACTTTATACAAACGTACAATTGCTCAGTTGGGATCGCCGTATTACTTCTATAGTTATTAGCTCAGCTATGCATGGTGATGGTAAGTCTACTATTGCCTTCCATCTAGCTCAAGTAGCTACAGATATGGGGCAACGAGTACTACTTGTAGATGCTGATTTACGCCAACCTAACATTCACACCTTATCAAATTTAAATAACTTACGGGGATTAAGTAATTTAATCTCCACAAACCTACCAACGAGTGAGGCTATCCGACAGCTACCCTCAATGAATGAACTATCTATAATCACTGCTGGACCTATACCACCCGATCCCACAAAGCTGCTCTCCTCTGAAAAGATGAAGCAACTAATGGCAGATTTTAATAATAACTTTGACTTGGTGATTTATGACGCTCCTCCTTTGTTGGGGTTAGCTGATGCTAGCCTGCTGGCACCTTATACTGATGGCATATTGCTAGTGGTAAGAATTGACAAAACAGACTCCTCAATGATAAGCCGAACTTTAGAGCATCTCAAAATTTACCGGATGAATGCCTTAGGTATGGTTAGTAACGGCCAAAGGAGCGACATCAACAGTGATTGACCCAAGTTCCTGGTTACTGTTTTAGGCGATCGTTCAGGTCACATTTGGATTAAGAAAATATTATTAGTGGGATAGATTCATATTTATTCGTTTTATGAAAATCCCCCAACCCTCCTTTAGCATCCATATTTAGGAAACTAAGTAAATGTTTGATGTTCATCAGCTTCTAATCTGATAAAAAGGGGACATAATTTCAGCAAATTTAGAACTATAGATCCATATAAATAAACACAGATGAGTAACCATCTGTGTTTATCTAAAGTTTAATTTTTAGTTTCTAATTTTCATCCCGTCCGTGAACTTGAGCAGGGGGACTTGTTGCTTCAACAGCAGTAAATGATTCTAGGATTTTGTATGTGTGCCTGGCTCCTTTTGGTACTATCCAAGAACTCCCCGGCTCTAGTAAAATCTTTTGGCCTTCAATGTCTAATTCTGCACGACCATTGATTACATAACCAACAGTCTCATATTCCCGCGCAGTTGATTCTTTAGGTTCATTTGGTTCCTCATTCTCCCACAGACGCATGGAAATACTTTTACCAGATGCCAGATATTTTTGACCAAGTTGACCTTTAGGAGAATAAGCAGAGTCTATTTTTGTAACGGTTTTATCAGGCATATTTTCTCCCTCGATAATGTATGGCGTTTCTATTTGATTTGTAAATTTATTAAGTAGGCAATAGGCAATATAAAATTGCCTATTGCTTATTACTTAGGTGTAGTTCATTTTTTTACACAATCAAATCAGATTGCTATATGAGTCAAATCATTAGACTCAAGACTTGCTAAAATTCTAGTCTCTGTCTCTGGCTGGTGTGTTAGGGGGATATTGGTAATAACCCTCTCTATCTCTCTGTAATCGGCTAGTTTTATCTGCGGCTTTGTTTTTTGTAGAATCAATCAACTCTTTTGTAGATTGAGGATTTTTTTCATCCAAGTTAAGCTTTTCACGGACATTATCAACAGTGTCTTTTAATTTGTTCTGGGCATTTCTTATTTGGGTATCGTTTCTAATTTCACCTTGGTAGTCTGGTGTACCTTTATAATAAGTACCCTCTGGAGTTATAACATCAGCTTGTGCTATGTTACCGTAGCTAAAAGCTTGACCCAGTAAAAACATAAATCCTACTAGAAAAACTACGACAATCTTGTGTACACGGATATTTCGTAGCGAAGAAATTAGTCGATTCATAAAAATCCTCAATTGCATTATGTTGGGTGTACAATTCACTAGGTTGAATGACTATTTACCATTCATGGTTTGAGAGTAACTTTAATCAAGTTGTCTTGATTTCTTTCTTGTATTCAAGCACCGCAAGCGCTATCTATGCATTTCCAAGTTATTCCTGGAAACGATATTTTAAGAAAGTCTATTTTTCATGGGGAAGCACAGTTGCGCTTCTCTACTACCAATTTGTTACATCGATACGGCGGCTTCAGTGGTGGGTTTAGGAGGTTGAATCTGAGCTGCTATGCGTGTGCGATACAACTCTACCAATCGCTGTTCGTATTTCAATAAATCGTGGTAAATTTCTTTGAAAATAGCAGTTGCTACTGGGTCAGTGTACATTGCACACAAATTGCCAATATCACCAATACCTGTTTGCACATCTCCCAAAGCGGAACGTAATTGAAATATGTCATCACTTCCGGTTAAGGCACTTTTTACCTTAGCATACTGATTAGCGATATTTGCCCCTAAAGATGGTTTTTCACCTAATCCATGAAGATATGTTTCCAGCTTTTCAATATGGCGTTGTTTGTTGACAATCATATCTTGAAAAACTGATTTTATTTCGGGAACAGATTCTTTTTCGGCATACTTTTCTAAAGCTTCCAGTGAATAACGTTCACCAGCAAGGGCAGTATTTAAACCTCTGCCAACTTCACTTTTTGTTGAGCCACCCCAAGCATCAGCTAGTTTCCACCATTGAGCAGTTGTATCTTTTTCATGTGGCAATGCAACGTCTTTACCACCATAACCCAAGCGACTTAAAATAGCTGTGGTGAAAATTGCCAAGTCTCCAGGTTCACGAGATGTAATCAAATTTCCATCTACTATTAAAGGTTCATCTGAATAATTTGCACCGGCATTAGTGATGTCTTTGCTAATAGCACTAAAGCCAGTAACTTGTTTACCTTCAAGCAAATCGGCTTCAATCAAAACTTGTGGGCCGTGACAAACGGCAGCTACTAATTTTCCTTGTTGTATGGCTTGTTGTACAAACCTTACTGTGTTTGGGTTCCGCCGCATTTTGTCGGGAGCCATACCACCAGGAATTACTACCGCATCAAATTCAGCTGCGATCGCTTCTGTTGTAGTACCATCAGCTTGTACGCTTAGTTTACCGCGTTTACCCTTATATTTTTCGTTCATCCGGGAACCAAGGACTACTACCTCCATTCCGGCTTGTTTTAATCCATTATAAGGAACTGTAAATTCTACATCCTCTACTCCCTGTTCAATGAGGATTGCAACTTTTTTCCTACTGGAATGATTGTTATTGTGAGCCATAGTATGGTATTGCCTGTTTAGTTCTATTTAACTAGCTAGTATTTTCATTCGTGAAAACAATTAAACATCCATAATTTCTCACTTATAAATGTTTAAATTGTCCTCTAAGCAGGTACTTCACCTGTTGGGGAAATAGCAAACAATTCTTCATAATCGTGAGAGAAATGGGCGTGAAAGTCAGCAAATATTTCTGGTTTGATAGCGTTTTGCAACACAGCAAACACAGCTCGGACATGAATTGCAGTAATAGTTGGTTCTGTATTTTCTTTTTGACTCGCACGGGCAATAAATTCTTGCAAGTTGAAGGAAAGAACACTATCTCCTTCCCGTCCTCGCAAACAGTCGCCTAGTTGTTCAGGCAAGTTTTCAGCTAATTTTTGTGCTTCATCAGCTGCTATCCGTTCTTTAAGTGTTTCTAAGGTGGCACGGGTAGCACGTTCT
Organism: Desmonostoc muscorum LEGE 12446; assembly: GCF_015207005.2. Lineage (GTDB taxonomy): Bacteria > Cyanobacteriota > Cyanobacteriia > Cyanobacteriales > Nostocaceae > Nostoc > Nostoc muscorum. Next base: position 5,095,870 of record NZ_JADEXS020000001.1, on the reverse strand, counting down.
GCATCTTCACGAGAATCTGATTGAGCGAGGCTTTGTACATGTGTAATGAACTCGTCGTATTCCACTTTCTACCTCCGCTATTCCAAATTATTGAATGTCTTATTGTTTTAGATTCAAGTAGTTAACAACATAAATGAAGTTTTAATTTTTTAAATCGAAGTGGTATTTTGGGGTTACAAAAAATAGTTACGAGTTAGAAGTTGACTATCGAATAATTTCGTTTTCATAACTCCTAACTCATAACTAACAACTTCAACTACAAGTTGCTTAGACCATGAATTTATGTTTACAATCTTACGTCGAGATTGCTAATTTAGCTTCGTACTAAGGGGATAGATTATTTTATTACTAAAGCCATACATCTTTAGTCATACAACTTGGTGAGAAGAAAACGTTATTGTAAGAATGCAGAAAATAGATAACATTATGGCCAAAAAAAATCACAATGACGAAATAAAAACCGATGATTTGCCGCAAGAAATTAGTGAATCCTACGGTACTGGTGTGAAAGACTTGCCAGGATACAATATTGGCGGGCGAGGTTTGGTAGATGAAAGACGCCAGTACACAGAAACTAGCCCAGAACTTACTGGTGGAGATGTTGATGCTTATTGGCAGGATGCAGATGCAGTTGGGGATGAAGCTGTTGGGGGTACTGTTCCAACTCCGGATCAAAATGTAACTGAAGATATAGAAGCAGCAGTAGGGTTGGAAATGGACGATTTCACGTTTCTGCGTACCAACGATATTTTAGAGGAACGTGACGGCGATCGCTGGGAATTAGATCCGATGTCTGCTGAAGATTATCAACAACGGCGAGAATAAACTGGGGATTGGGCATAGGTTATGGGGTATTGGGAGTATGGCACGGGTGGGAAGCTTTTTTATAATTTCCCCAAACTCCCCACACTCCCTTATCCCTAGTCTCCAGTGCCCAGTCCGTTTTAATTATTCTTCTTGCACATCAATCCAGATACTACCTTCTTCCACACGGATTGGAAAAACTGGCAGTGCTTTTTCTTGTGAAACCAAGGATAGTACTTTACCTACACCAGGCGGCCAGGGACACCAATCTTTTACCTCACCGCTACTTAGGTCAAAACTACTGCGATGGAAAGAACAAACAATTGCCCCATCTTCAGTGATTTTCCCACTTTTCAAAGGCAATTTTAAGTGGGGACAGGTGTTATCTACGGCATAAAGCTGATTTTCGTGATTCAAAAGTAGGATTTTCCGGTTACCAACTTTTACTACTTGTCGCGCACCTGGTGACAGCGCTTCGGCTGCAAGAACTTTAGTCCAGCTCATTAGGTTCTCCTTTCCTAATAGATCTGCTTTTAGTTTCCCGCAATTGTGACCAGTGCGATCGCTTTTTAGGAATCGGTAGAGACGCGATTAATCGCGTCTCTACGCTTAAACCCAAGGTTTTCATTCACAGCACAAGCCGTATCCGGGTAGTCGCTAAATACGCCATCAATACCCAAGTTGAAAAATAGTTCATATTCTCCTTGGGGATTTCCTTGAAATTCTAATGGTAAAAAGTAGTCTTCATTGCGGAAAGTCCAGGTATGAACTAGTAAATCAAATGCATGAGCATCCATAATTAAAGATGTTGGTGAAAGCAATTTACCAGTGCTGTCTTTAGAAAGCAGTAGATTTTTATGAACTCCAATTGCTTGTGCATATTGAGCAATTTTCTCTAAACCTGAAACAGTTATTAAATCTGCATAGGTGCTATCATTACTATTAACTACAAAATCATAAGGTTTACCAGTAATGTTTAGCAATTGTACCAAAGGTAAATCAGTTTTTGTAGATAAATCTTGTAAATTACTCACTTCAAAAGACTGGATATAAACAGGTGCATTAGCTCCTTGATAACCGTTAGCTGTTAAAGTTGCTAATAGGGGTGTTTCTAGGGGTAAACCAATGGATTCAAAGTAAGTTGGGTGCTTAGTTTCTGGATAAATGCCGATTGCACGATTTATTTCGGCACTTTTATCTTTGACTAAATCTATGATTTCCTGTAATGTGGGAATTTCAAATAATCCATCATAGGGGATATTTTGCAATCGCAGTTGGGGAATTCGCTCTTTCGCTCGTAGTGTTTTCAGTTCTGCAAGGGTAAAATCTTCGGTAAACCAACCTGTTTTTGATTCTCCATCAATTATTTTAGTAGTTTTACGGTGAGCAAATTCTTTATGGCTAGCAACGTCGGTAGTTTCAGAAATTTCATTTTCGTGACGAGCAATTAAAATACCGTCTTTTGTGGAAACTAAATCTGGTTCAATATAGTCAGCCCCTAGTGCGATCGCTAATTCATAACCAGCTAAAGTATGTTCTGGACGATAGCCACTAGCACCTCTATGTGCAATGATAATTGGGGGTTTACCTGTGAATGTTTTTCCCATTCTTCATTTTCATAATATTAATTGTTTTTTTGCTTCAACTTATCTCTATTAGGACTTATATTCGATTTTTTAAAAAACGACCTACACTTCAAAAATGCTAATTACCTACTCCTTACTCCGTAGCTACGCAAATAAATTCAAAAATTAAAGTGGATTATTATATTTAATTCTTGATTTACATTACATTACATTAACTTTACTTAGTTATACCAATCTGCAATCAGAAGCTTAATTTATAAATTTATACTCTCCATTTCTCAAAACTGAAAGTTACGGTAAGATGTGCAGATTAGTATTAGTCTTTCTATTTTTATTTATTCTTCACAAATCTATATACTTTCATATAACGCAAATTTTCTTCATTTTCCAAGTTCTATAATTCACTCATTTCATTTTTAAAAGTATCCTAGAGTTTCCAGAAAAATTCCCTATTAATTATAACAAATATTGTTTTTACATTCTTCGTGGTTGTATTAATTTTTTCTGATAAATTTTTGCCATTGATTGTATCGAGAATATGTATTGGTAGATATAAAGTCGATGAATCTCCGTAATATTGTAATAATCTAGGCTGTCCCTACAACAATACAGATTTTGCAGATTGATCTCGATTTTTTATCAGGTACTGAACGACTGAGCGATAGTCATCTTTTCCATGTACCAAAAACTTTGATTTGATAATAAAAAGAAACGGGTAACTATACTAATTATAATAATTATAAAAACACAAAATAGTGTTTTGAATGTTTCATATTAACGTCCAAAGCATTTAATATAGGCAATGTCTAACTTTCCAGCTATCAACATCCCAGCCTGCACTTGAGCGATGTGGATACATCATAATTAATATCTTTATGTTGCCCTAGCAGTAATCTGAACCTATGGAAGACGTTATCATATTAAGGAGTATTTTGTTGTATTAATTATTCTTTTCAAGAAAGTAGTCTGTAGTCAAACCATCGCTTACTCCTACTAAACATCACATCTAAGTAAATGGAACTAGTCTAAAATACTGGAAGTTACTAGGGCACAGACTAATTCTAACTCGAAAACGTGGCATTGGGGACTAGTGACTGGAAACTGGCAAAGAAATATTTTCACGCCATTCCTGTGTGATTCATCACATCAAATCTAGCTGGAGATTCTTTCTGAATTACTGAATATGGTAGTCTTAAGAAAAAAAATACCAGTAATAATACTGGTTTAAACCTAATTAGACGGTATCAAGTGCCATAATTTATTTATACAGATTTTTGTAAGTATTTATTGTATAACGTTAAACCTTTAAAATCTCTAGGAGATGAGTTAGGTAAATTGCCATGAGTGAAAATACAGAAACGATTTTCAGTAAAATAATTCGTCGGGAAATTCCCACTGACATTGTTTATGAAGATGATTTGGCGTTGGCATTTAAAGACATCCACCCCCAAGCCCCTGTTCACATACTCGTCATCCCCAAAAAAACCATTACCACACTAGCTGATGCTGAATCTCAAGATCATGCTCTATTGGGGCATCTTCTATTAACCGCCAAACGTGTTGCCCAAGAAGCTGGACTGAAAAATGGTTACCGAGTTGTCATTAACACTGGTGATGATGGCGGTCAAACAGTGTACCACCTACATCTACATATTTTGGGAGGACGGCAGTTAGACTGGCCTCCTGGTTGATAAAACTACAATGAATCGCATTTATAAATGCGATTCATCATTCAAACAAATCACCATCATCAGCAATGCTGATTTAAAATTTGTTTACAAATCTTAATTCTGGGTTTAATCTAATAAACATAGGTAAGTAAGTCTACTTACTCAAATCATAAAACAATCAACCGCAATCATAAAACAATGACAGCAACCATTCAACGCCGCGAAAGCGCCAACGTGTGGGAACGCTTCGCCAACTGGATCACCAGCACCAACAACCGCTTATACATCGGCTGGTTCGGTGTACTCATGATCCCCACCCTGCTAGCTGCTACCGCCTGCTTCGTAATCGCCTTCATCGCAGCACCTCCAGTAGACATCGATGGTATCCGTGAGCCTGTTGCAGGCTCCTTAGTTTACGGAAACAACATCATCTCTGGTGCAGTTGTTCCTTCCTCCAACGCTATCGGTTTGCACTTCTACCCAATTTGGGAAGCAGCATCTCTTGATGAGTGGCTGTACAACGGCGGTCCTTACCAGCTAGTAGTGTTCCACTTCCTGATTGGCGTATTCTGCTACTTAGGTCGTGAGTGGGAACTCTCCTACCGCTTGGGAATGCGTCCTTGGATTTGCCTAGCATTCTCTGCACCTGTTGCTGCTGCAACCGCAGTATTCTTGATTTACCCCATCGGACAAGGTTCATTTAGCGATGGTATGCCCTTGGGTATCTCCGGAACCTTCAACTTCATGATCGTGTTCCAAGCAGAACACAACATCTTGATGCACCCCTTCCACATGTTAGGTGTGGCTGGTGTATTCGGTGGAAGTTTATTCTCCGCAATGCACGGTTCTCTAGTTACCTCTTCCTTGGTTCGTGAGACAACCGAAAGCGAATCTCAAAACTACGGCTACAAGTTCGGTCAAGAAGAAGAAACCTACAACATTGTTGCAGCCCACGGTTACTTCGGTCGCTTGATTTTCCAATACGCTTCTTTCAACAACAGCCGTTCCTTGCACTTCTTCCTAGCTGCATGGCCTGTGATTGGCATCTGGTTCACCGCTTTGGGTGTAAGCACAATGGCTTTCAACTTGAACGGTTTCAACTTCAACCAATCGATCATCGACTCACAAGGTCGCGTCATCAACACCTGGGCTGACATCATCAACCGCGCTAACCTGGGTATGGAAGTAATGCACGAGCGCAATGCTCACAACTTCCCCTTAGACTTGGCTGCTGGCGATGTTGCTCCTGTAGCTCTAACCGCTCCTGCTATCAACGGTTAATCACTACCTAAGTCAGTTGAAAATTAAATAGAATAAAAAGCGCTCTCCCGAAAGGGGAGCGCTTTTGATAAGAGTTTTCGGTGTTGCTGATTGAGAATATGAATTTACCGGGCTACGCCCCGCTTCTCTACGAGACGCTCCGCGAACGCTAACACGCAAAGGCGCAGAGTCGCAGAGAGTAAGAGTTGAGAAGAGTCGATTTTTGAATTTCATATTCACATTCAGCAACGCCCAGTTTTCATAATAAATTGTCAGCTGAGTGTGCGGTAGTGCAAAAATAACTCACTTCCGATCTGACGAGTTTCAATCAGTTCGAGTTTAGGAGCATCATTGGGAAGAAAACCCTCACCCTCTACGGGAGTAGGGGCGCTTTCTCCTCCATAAATAACAGGCAAAATGGTCAACCACCAATCGTCAACTCGCCCTGCTTGGACTAGAGAAGCTGTTAAAGAGCCGCCTCCCAAAGCAAAGATTTTGCGGATACCCTGCTCTGCCATTAAGTCGTAGGCTCTATCCCAATCAAGGTCTGTATCGCCCAGTTCGATTAATTTGGCCAGCTGGTGTAGGGTTGTTGCATCAGAACTGCGCTCTATAGCAGCCCCTGTCGTAAATATCCATCGCTCAATGTCTTGGCGAAAAAAATTCATATCCGGCGGTAGATTAAGCGAAGCTGTGACAACACAGGTAATAGGTTGGGGAGACTGACCCCGAAACTGACGTGCTGCCAAAAATTCGGGATTCTCAATTGTAAAGGCTGCCCCCTCATTCCGAGCCGTCCCTGCTCCCATTAGGACTAAATCGGCTAGAGAGACTTGATACTCCAGGTGTGCTTGATCTACTGGATAAGAATTGCGGGGTGCTTTAGAATCTACGGGACTAATTTTCCCATCAGCCGTCATCGCCAGAATTACAGTTGTTTGGATGGTTGACATAATTACGTTGTGACAGTTCTGTGAATTTTGAATTTATTGTGCGTCAAAGAGACTGGGATTGGGTTTGAAGCGGAAAGTGCTATTCTGACTGGACATACTACTATTACTTAAGCACATGAATCAAAATCACATCGAGCAGATTGAGTTGAATTTACGCGCCAAAGCCTTGAATGAGCGCAAAGCTGCCTTGGATGAACTGGCAGAATTTCCATCGGAAGTTGCTGTTCCCATACTCCAAAAGCTAGCTAATGAAAAAGACGTTGCACTTTGTCGCCTTGCGGTGATGGGTTTGGGTAACTACCGGACTGAAGCTTCATTTCTCGCTCTGCAAGAAATACTAGAACATAACCAAGATCCTAATGTACTATCGGAAGCTGCCAATTCCCTTTTTGAATTTGGGGATGTGACGATTCCCTTACTTCAAGGGCTATTTATGCAGTCTGACAACTGGTTAGTTCGCCAAACGGTAATTTCTCTGCTCATGGAAACCAAGGAAGATGAAATTTTATTAGCTGTTGCAGTCGAATCTTTGAAGGATGAAACACAAAGTGTTAAAGAAGCAGGGATTGTCGCCCTTGGCCAACTGTTAAAATCATGTTTGAAAAATCAAGCACTGGCACTGTTGACAGAACTTGCACAAGATTCATATTGGCGAAACCGATGGCAAACAGCGATCGCTTTGTCTGGCACTCAAGATCCCCAAGCCAAGCTGTTAATCGCCAAACTCCAGCAGGACGAAAATTTTCGGGTAGTAGCAGCAGCTTTAGAAACTGCATCAGCTCAGTCTTGAGAACGATTTTGAGGGAACAGATAGGCGATCGCAGCGTAACCAGATACGGTGAGTAAACTAACCAAAAAAGCAGCCAAAACAAAAGTAGGCATACAATCCAAAATGCCAAATGGAGGTTATATTCTATGCAAATTCCAAATCTTGACGCCTGTCAAAAAATCAAGATTTTGGATACTTTCAAACTAGCAATTGGGTATGACACAGCCGTGACTACGTGATGTCAATTTGTTGTATTTCAAATGTTTAGACTAGGAATTTTAGATTTTAGATTGTAGTTTTTCGGTTCATGCCCCATCCCTTGTAGACGGAACAAATCCCCAAGACTCAGCGCTAGTGGATAGAGTCAATCGAAAATCCAAAATCCAAAATCCAAAATCTAAAATTGATTGACTCAAGCCAAAGGCAGAAAAAAACGAAACGTACTGCCAATTCCCAACTCGCTTTCTACCTGAATCTGGCCGCCTTGTAGTTCAATCAAACGATGGGAAATCGTTAAGCCAATACCAGTGCCTCCGGAATGGCGATCGCGTGATTGGTCGGCTCGCCAGAAGCGCTCAAACACGTGGGGCAAATTTTCTCTTTCGATACCAATACCTGTATCCCTAACGGCAATCCAGAGTTTAGATGCTTCAATCTCAGCACGAATAGTAATTGAACCTTCGTTGGTGTAACGCACTGCGTTACCAAGCAGATTAACTAACACCTGTTCTGTGCGATCGATATCTGCCAATACAGGAGGCAGCACCGCAGGACATTCCAAGTGCAAAACTGGCCCATCTTCCAACAACTGGTCAGTAAATTTTTCCACTAATGACTCTAACAACGGACGCAGATTTACCCGTTGTATATTAATTGGCAGATAACCAGCTTCCGCCTTCGACAGTTCTTGTAAATCATTCACTAACCGCTCTAAGCGCCTTGTTTCTTTAGCTAAACGTCGATAAATTTCTGGAGACGCTTCAATTTCTCCATCAGCTAGTTCTTCTAAATAACCGCGCACAACTGTTAACGGTGTCCGTAGTTCATGGGTCATATCTCCAATCACTTCTCGCCGCCGCACTTCCACGCCTTCTAAACTGGCTGCCATCCGGTTGAAACTAGTACCTAATCCATTGAGTTCTGGAATGTCAGACATAGGTAGTCGTGCATCCATCTGACCAGCAGCAAATTTTTGGGTGATTTGTTCCATCTCAGTTAACCGCAGCATAATCCTTCTGGACACCCAGTAACTCAATCCTCCAGCTGCGGTACTGCCAACTAAAACTGACCAGATAGTGCTTCGCTGCCAAGCAATTTCAAATCCTGTCACCAATTCAGTACGGACATCAATTAAATCAAACCCCTGATTTTCTAGTCGTTCCAAATGCAAGACAAAGAACCGAGGGGAGGAAATTTTGCTGATAATAACTAGACTAGCTACCCCCACTATCATTACTACTAAGTGAGAAAAAAATAGGCGTCCTCTCAACCCCATCTTCATAACACTTACGCTATTGGCGAGTCTTCAAATTTATAGCCAACCCCAACAACAGTTTTAATAAAAGTGGGATTTGCCGGATCAGGCTCAATCTTTTTTCGCAACCGAGCTACATGAGTATCCACCACGCGTTCATCACCAAAAAAGTTATCTCCCCAAAGTTTGTCAATTAGTTGCGTGCGGTTCCAAACTCGGCCAGGATTGCTGACAAAGGTAGTTAGCAAATTGAATTCTAGGGTAGTTAAGTCCAGAATTTCTGGTTGCTGGGAATTGATCTGGCGACTAGCAGTGCGCTGATCTACGTCTACTATAAAGTGTTGGGTACGATTGACTTGATGCTGTCCCCCTTGGCGGAGACTACGCCGCAATAGCGCCCGTACCCTGGCTACCAACTCTCTGGGGCTAAAGGGTTTAACCATGTAATCATCAGCACCAGTAGATAAGCCAATGACGCGATCGATTTCTTCGCCTTTAGCAGTAAGCATCAAAATGTAAGGATCTTTTGCACCTGGTTTCTGGCGAATTCTGGCACAAACTTCCAGCCCATCTAAACCAGGAATCATTAAATCTAAAATGATTAAATCAGGTGGTTGTTCCTGAAACATCCGTAAAGCATTCATGCCATCACGACTAATACGGCAGAAAAATCCTTCTTTTTCTAAAGAAAGTTGGATTAAATGAGCAATTTCTGGTTCATCTTCAACTATTAAAATATCCATCCTAAAATACGCAAATTTAAAAAGATGCGGGGAGTGGGGAATGGGGAGTTGGGAGTAGGTAAAATGAGGTAGATAAATGAGTATTATAACTGGATGAATCTGGCTTAGAGATGGCAGTCTTCAAGCCAATGCTTCAAGTTCTAACTCTCCCCTCATCGCTCTTATCTTCCCCATTCCCCACTCCCCACTCCCTACTCTCAACTCCCCATATTAGAGGTTTGAATTTGTCGGGGTTCGGTAACTATAGCCAAGATTAGAGTCTTTTTGAATGTGTGCTTTAATACTATCTAGGTCAATAAAGCAGTCAGCAACATCAATTAAGCTTTCGCTAGTTGTCGTTTGTAGACTAACAACTTCCACTCTAACCCCCATTCTGCTGACAGCATTCACAGCATAAGCTAGATCTCCGTCGCCACTGACTAATACCGCAGTATCATAGTAAGGGGCTAAAGTGATCATGTCTACAGCAATTTCTACGTTCAAGTTTGATTTTTTGAAATTATCTGCTGACACAACGAGATCTTTTGCCACTACACGATAGCCATTACGACGCATCCACAGTAGAAAACCCTGTTGCTTCTCATTAGTGATATCAACCCCAGTATAGAAAAAAGCACGTAACAGTCTTGAACCATTGGTTAAATGACAAAGCAATTTAACATAGTCAATTTCGATGCCGAGTTGTAAAGCTGTATGAAATAGGCTTAAGCCATCAATAAAAATAGCAACTCGACCACGATTCAAGGTATTCAAAATGGAACTATCAGGTGCAGTATCTCGCATCTTGGTATCTTTACCTTTGACAGCAGTATCGCTCAAGTTTTGTCCTTGCCAATGCGGTTTAGCTTTGAGTACTTTAGGTTCATTTAATTCATTTCTTTGTTTGCTAAAATTAGTTATAATCATTGATACCTCTGAATTTAAAATCTGAAAAGGGTTTTAGCTAAATTGTCTATAGTATAGTCTCTGTTGATTTATAACCCTAGCAGCAAATTGACTGAAGTCACTACATGCAAATAAACTTAACTCATCCTGAATAGAGTCTAAAGTACTTGAAGCAAAAGTTTTTCGCTGGTGTTAGGGTTGATGTAACGAGATATCACCTCCGATCGCCAATATGCTAGTCTTTAGCCACCACCACTACAAGAGTTGGAAGAAAAATATCTTCCTGTGAGGGTAGAACCTTGAATCAGGGATACTTGGGTGTCATTGAGCTATTTTTATTTTACCTCTGTATTTTAATGACCTAATACCCAGGAAAATTTATGAATATTTTTTCGATGAGATTTACTGCAAGCGGGACGCTAAAATTTTAACAGAGTTTGCAGTACTAATAATGTAATCTGCGATCGCCCGCAGAAGAGAAGTTATATTAAGCTATTTGCCTAATCTTTAATGCAATTTTTATAAAAATTCATCTTCATCAGAGAGTTATCAGTGGTTAGTAGTAAAAAACCACTAACAACTGACAACTTAATACAAGATTTGAGACTTGTTTAATAAGTCGCAAATCTCAAACTTAGCCTTTAGCTAACTTGTTGTTGGATGTGTAGTAAACCTTACTTCCAGTATCAGGTACAAAATGACAGTTCACACAGGAATTCCATAATGATTTCCAAATTGGTTCCTCTGATTTGTGGAAATACTCACCCATCACTGGTTTTATCGCCTCAGTCGCCTTCAGCAAATTGTAGTGGGGGATGTTAAGGAATATGTGGTGAGCAACATGAGTACCAATATCATGGTGGATATGATTAATCAAACCATAATCACGGTCAATACTCGAAATCGCACCTTTTAAAAAAGTCCAATCGTCTCCACGATACCAGGGAAGGTCTGGTTCAGTGTGGTGCAAGAAGGTGACTAAATCAAGCCAAATTACGAACACGATGTAAGGTGCAGCGTAATACTTCAGCAACCACATCCAACCCCATAGATAGGTAAGGAAGCCAAGCAAACCTACCATACCAATCAAAAGAACAGTGCTAGTGATGACATCCCATTTTTCTGATGGTTTAAACAGCGAACTGCTGGGTAAAAAGTGGGAGCCTTCTTTATTCGGAGAACGCTTGAATAAATACACAGGATAAGCCAACAGAAAAACATAATATCGACCTATCTTTTGTATCAGGGGCATCTCCTGATACTGTGATTCGCTTACAGGATACCAGCTTTCATCATTATCGATGTTACCAGTATTTTTGTGGTGAGTTCGATGGCTGATTCGCCAACCATGATAAGGAACAAGTATCGGTGTGTGAGAAAGATGTCCAATCAAATCATTTAGCCATTTATGCTTAGAAAAAGATTGGTGTCCGCAGTCATGTCCGACTACAAACAAAGCCCAAAACATCGTTCCTTGCATTAACCAAAAAATTGGAAAGAAAAACCAAGAATCCAGGTAGTAAGCAACCGCGTAAAGCAGACCAATAATCAGGATGTCACGAAAGAAGTAAAAAAGTGATTTTGTCACATTTGGCTGAAAGCATTCAGCAGGAATTGCAGCTTTTAAATCCTGAAGAGTAAAAGGCAGTTTGGTAGTATCCCCAGATGATTGATGATCGTGAGGATCGTTGAGCGTGATGATATTTGATTGCACTGGATTCTTTTGTTGAATATAAATCGGAACTTTATTTGAGGCAAGATAATCTTACCTACAGAAGGCAAAAGTAAAAAGTAAAAAGGCAAAAGCAAGATCAAGCCAATACTGATTTTTACTTTTTACTTTTTCACTAGTATGCCCACGATACTGATTTTCGTAACATCCAAGAGTAAATTTTCTGGCAATTTACCAAAACAGAATTCAGGACTCAGGAATCAGAATTCAGAATGAATTATGTACGACTAGCGTCTGAATAACCTGGTTTAAGACCCCCACGAAAATGAAAATTTGGTTTTCTTGAATCAGCGGCGGGTCTCAATTCCCCACTGAAAGCGTAGCGGTAGAGAGTCCGCAAGCGTCAAGATTGCTGAATTCTGAATTCTTCTTCAATCAACATTTTTAGTGAGTAAAGAATTGCCAGATTGTATTTAAACACACACAAAGATAAACGCTCTCGTTAGCTTTAGGAGCGTAAATAAAGTTTTCAACACCGTTTATCGTTCTGCGTAATATTCTTTGAAAGTCTTATAGCCGACATCAGTTGTGTACAGTTGACATTCGTCTGTAATCTGCTTCATTAAAGACCAAGAAAACTGACATTCATCATGCAGATAAGGCTTCCAATTTTCTTTGATGCTGCTGTAAGCTAGCCGCAAATTATAAGAAGGAATGGCGGTGGAAATATGATGAGGGACATGGACATTGATATCGTGGCAGAGGATTTCTACCCAGCGGGGATAATCGCAATGAACAGTGCCAAATAGTTGAGCTAGAGCCTCATTCCACTTGTTTGCTGTCACAAAAGGAACATCTGAGGCAGTATGGTGAACGATGGTAAAAGTACTCATCCAAAAATGGTAGACCAACCAGGGCACTAGCCAAAACTTGACAAATCCCCAAATACCTGTAGTGGCGATCAGGGCTGGGAAAGCGATCGCAGCAAATAATACTACCACACCTACAGAAAGCTTGATGCTCGATTGGTCTTTTGTTTTGAAATTCCGCCAATCAAAATGCACAACTGCCCAATGTCCAATGGAACCTACCCACCAGAAGCGTTTGCGAATGAACAACTCAAAAGCAGACTGTCGGGTTTTATCCCAACGTTCAAACACTTCTGGTCTGATTGGATGCCAAGCGTTGTCCTCATCCAGCTTGTTGGTATGAGTATGGTGATAATTATGCTTAATGCGCCAACTGTGAAAAGGATAAATTAGCGGCATCAGAAAAAAGTGTCCTACCAAATCATTTACCCAACGGCGTTTGGCAAATGACCTGTGGCCACAATCATGAGCAATTACAAAAAAACCTGTTAAAGCAGTACCTGTAAAAACCCAAGCTAGGGGCAAAAGAAACCAAGGAGTAATGGTCAGACAGTAGTAGCCCAAAGCAACCGCCAAGACACTCAGTATTACTTGTGTCCAAGCCTTGCGACGGCTTTGCACAAAACATTCCCGTGGCAGGGTTTTGACAATATCTTTGAGCCTGAAGTCGGAATTCCCAGACTCGTCAGTTAATTTCTGGCTGTTAATTATTGATGTAGTCATGAACACCTGAAATACAACAAACTCCTCCACCAAGTCATCAAAAAATAACTTGCCGCAAAGTTGCTTAACATTAGCGTTTCGGATTATAGCAACCTAACCTATACAAGCGCACCCGTAAATAGCTTTTTCAAAAGTTAGGAGTTAGAAGTGATGAGTTATGAGTTAAAAAAAGTAGACATTATAACCGGAGGCGGAACGTCTCCGGCTCCGCTCATAACTCCTAACTCCTAACTCCTAACTAATTTTCGTTGGAGCCAACTTCACATTGGTCGCTAGACCAACTGCTTGCAGCAATTGAATTGTCATCCAAGTTAAATCAATTTCCCACCATTGCAGCCCGTGGCGAGCTGAGTATTGAAAAGCATGGTGATTATTATGCCAGCCTTCACCAAAAACTAGTACAGCTACCCACCAGCAGTTAGTTGAGCGATCGCCAGAATCATGGCTTTGATACCCAAATTTGTGAGTAGCGCTGTTTACCAACCAAGTGCAGTGGTAAACCCAGATAATGCGAACAAAAATTCCCCAAACAACAAATGACCAGCCACCCAGAAGCAAAAGCAATATGCCCAGAGCAATCTGAAGCAAAATGAAATATTTTTCTAAAAACTGATAAACTGGGTCTTCGGCTATGTCTTTGGTGAAACGAGGAACTTGATCGTGAGTGGGACAATAATGAATCAGCCAACCCATGTGGCTCCACCAGAAGCCTTTATTAGAATCATGGGGATCACCCTCAGTATCTGAGTGTAAATGATGTATACGATGTGTCCCTACCCACTCGATTGGTCCTCCTTGACAGGCGAGTGTCCCGAAAAACACCAAAACATACTCCAGCCATTTGGGAGTCTGAAAACTGCGGTGGGTGACAAGGCGGTGAAATCCCAGAGTAATGCCTAAACCACCACTCACCCAGTACAGCAACAAACCCACACCAACTGCTGTCCAGCTAAAGTTACCAGGAACAAAGGCAAACAGCGCACCGATGTGCAGACTAATGAAAAACAGGGTATTAACCCAGTTGATTTGAGGTTTAGTTGAAGTAGCAATTGTCATGCAGTAACCTGAATTGGAATTGTTCGGCCGAATTTGCGCGATTTGAAAATCCGCATACTTATAATTTTTTGTGAACGAGGAACTAATGAACAGCTTGGAACAGCTGCGGCAAGCAGAACATGCACTGTTAGAAATTTTTTCTGGTATTGACACTCAGGTCAAGCATAATCTAAAACGAGTGCTGGATGCCTTTCGTAATCACCGTGTGGGCGCACACCACTTTGCCGGTGTAAGTGGTTATGGTCACGATGATTTAGGGCGAGAAACTTTAGATCGAGTTTTTGCCGAAGTTATGGGTTCCGAAGCAGCAGCTGTGCGAGTGCAGTTTGTTTCGGGAACTCATGCGATCGCTTGCGCTTTGTTTGGGGTACTCCGTCCTGGAGATGAAATGGTAGCAGTAGTTGGTTCTCCTTACGATACGCTGGAAGAAGTCATTGGTTTACGGGGTCAAGGTCAAGGCTCCCTTATCGAGTTTGGCATAAAATACCGCCAATTGGAGCTAACCCCCGAAGGAACTATAGATTGGCAAGCTTTAAGTACTAGCGTGGCTGATAACACGCGTTTAGTATTAATTCAGCGTTCTTGTGGCTATTCTTGGCGTCCGAGTTTATCAATTGCTGATATTGAAAAAATTATCCATTTGGTAAAACAGCAAAACCCTAACACCGTTTGCTTTGTGGATAATTGCTACGGCGAATTCATCGAAACCAGGGAACCCACAGCCGTAGGTGCTGATTTAATTGCGGGGTCATTGATTAAAAATCCTGGTGGTACCATTGTTAGCGCTGGTGGTTATGTCGCCGGTCGCGGCGATTTAGTGGAAGCCGCCGCCTGTCGCCTCACTGCTCCCGGTATCGGTAGTTATGGCGGTGCTACCTTTGACCAAAATCGGTTGTTGTTCCAAGGACTATTTCTCGCACCGCAGATGGTGGGAGAGGCGATGAAAGGGACATATTTAACTGGTTATGTATTTGATCAACTTGGTTATCCAGTGAATCCCGCACCTCTAGCGCCGCGGAAAGATGTGATTCAGGCAATTAAACTGGGTTCTGCCGAAAAGCTAATTGCTTTCTGTAAAGCCATACAACAGCATTCTCCCATCGGTTCTTACTTAGACCCCGTTCCAGATGAAATGCCGGGGTATGAGAGCCAGGTAGTGATGGCTGGGGGGACATTTATTGAGGGGAGTACTTTGGAATTGTCCGCGGATGGACCAATGCGCGAGCCGTATGTGGTTTATTGCCAAGGGGGGACTCATTGGACTCATGTGGCGATCGCATTGGAGGCGGCGATCGATGCAGTGGGTAGGGCTGGGTGAGGATTAGACATCTCCAGAAATTAATTCTGTGTTACCTGAAATCCTTGTAGAGACGTAGCAGTGCTACGTCTCTACTCTTTCTGCGTGAGACATTTCTTATTTGCTACCCTAAATATATGCAAATACTTGAAATTTCTCCCCTCCAAAATCCAAAATTTAAAATCTAAAATTTGTTGATATTACTCCGGTAACTCATACTGCCCAACAATACGCTTAGCATACTCCGGAACATGCTCCTCTAACTTCTCCGGGTGATTCCGCTTCACATACAAATAATTCCGAGTAAAGTGAGAATCAATGGAAAACCGCGCATACTCCAAACCCTTAGGGCCAATTTTCTCAATCACCACACCCATCAGTTTTGCAGCCCACATCGGCAGAGTTACCCCTTTATCGTAGGCGGGAATACTTTGTTGTACAGCTTCCTTACGATTCCCTTTGGACATCACCGGCTGAGTATCTAACTGGTCTTTTACTAAATCCAGCATTTCCTTACCAGTGTCATTTCTAACTAGAATCCACTGCCAACCGAAGGGTGCGCCCATGTAGCCGACGACTAAATCTGCTAGGGAGTTAACGTAATCAAAGCAACTCATACAAGATGGGGCAAAGACATCTTTGAGTTTATTAGTCTTCAAGCCAAAGAAAGGTACGGTTTCTGTTGAGCCATCTTCATGTTTGAAGTGAACCCGGAAGTCTTGCATGAATTCGTAATGTACGACTGTCTGGGGCGATCGGCTAGTAGTTTCTAAGAATTTTTGCAGTCCCGCGCGATTAACATTATCTACGCAAGGCGTACCCAAAACATACAACTTTTCCAAACCAAGTTGTTTTTCTACAGCTCGTAGCGCCTGAATTTGGCAACCAACACCAATTACTAATAGCCGCTTCATCCCCGATTTTTCTATCTGTTCCAATACAGAAAGATTAGGTGAAAGTGTTGGTTTATTTACTCTGGCTGCGAGTATTTCTTCTGGGGTGCGGGCGATGATGGGCATGGGTTGAAAGCGGTCTTCTTTGGTGTTTTGGACGCAGACAACACCTTCAACTAAGCCGCGATTAAGCATTTCAATAGCAATGCTGCTAACAATACCCGTCCATTGTGCGCCTTCGATTGGTTGCTGTTTGCGTGCCGCCATCATGTCTTGATGAACACCAAAGTATAGCTCATCAGGATTATCGAGATCGCGCGATCGCCTATGCGCTTGTTCCTCAAGTTCACCTATTTGCTGATTAATAAAAGCGCAGGCTTCCTTGACATAATGAATATAGTATGTATCGCACAATCCGCACTCGCTACAAAGTTCTTTCGCAGGGCGACGGCTAGTAGGTTTTAAGGCTCTGGCTTTTTTGTGAGGAGAAACTGAGGTCATATAAATTTTTTGTTTTATCCAGGAATCGCTTTTATTACAATACCTTTACTGGCTATGAACTTGGCGATCGAGATTGAACAAGAAGAAGATGGACGCTTCCTAGCTGAAGTAATTGGTTTTCTAGGTGTAATAGCTTATGGGCAGACACGAGAAGAAGCAGTTGCTAGAGTTCAAGCATTGGCATTGCGTGTTTTGGCAGATAAGCCCAAGCATGGGTAAGTAACGCCAAATTAAGTTACCTAAGTACAACTTTGCGTAAAATCGTAATGTTTTTAAACGCAGAGGGACGCAAAGTAAACGCAAAGTAACGCAGAGTTTTGCCTAATTTAATGTCATGGAAAGTGCGAGACTAGATCCCCTATTTATTTTAAGAAATTGAGTCTTTCAATACCAATGCTACTAACAATCCCTGTTTATTGTCCGCCTGTGAGCGCCTTCTGTTTCCACACTTGAAGATAGCGAAAGGTTACACTTTACACAAAATTTAAGAACAGAATGCAATATTTAGTTGAATGTAACGAGGCTGTAACAAGGTTACATAGCTTAAGTTTTAAGTAATCTCAAATCGAGAGTTACATTAAGATTTCAACAAAAATCAAATGCAAAACTTATTTCAAAGTGCTAAACGTTTAATTTCCGTGTGCCTAGTTACATTACTCATTGTGACTACCACTCTGATAACTTTCCCATCTCCAGCAAGAGCAGATGTAATCATTTTCCAGTGCAACTCAGATTGTGGCTCATTTACAACAGGAGTTCTTTCAGGTAGTGCAGTAACGCTTGCTGCTACTGGACAGACTGGAACTCTAGTAGAAGCGGCAGCAGCAATTGGACAAGTAGCTATGACAACGGCAGCTCCATTAGCAGCAGCATCAGCAGCAGTGGTAGCAGCAGCGCCAATATTAGTTCCAGTAGCAGCCACGGCGGCAGTTGGTTATGGTGCGTACCGTATGTGGGAAAGTTTCGGACAAAACAATACTAAAGATTACGAAAGATAGCGTTAGCTGTTATTTTAACTGGATAAACCAAAGTCTCATTAATGAGCATTTCTAGTCCTTCCGTTAGTTCACGGGAGGATTTAACTTTTGCAAAACCGTCATATGTGGTCAAGCTGAATATTTAAAGAGAACAATTTAATGACACAAAACTCTAAAACAGGTGCAGCATTCATCGTCGGCGGAACCATAGCAGGTGCTGGTGTTTCCGCAACGGTAGGCGAGATGGGATTAGCCGGAGGATTTGGTGCAGTTGGGATTGGGACAACTCCTGTAGTTGGTGCTGGTGCTGTGGTTGGTGCAGCGGCTTATGGTGTTTTCAAAGCCATAGCAGAGGGAGATGCTGCTGCTTTTGGTGCAATGGGAATTGGTGCAGTCGGCGGTGCTGGTGTTTATAGCGTTGTCGGTGGTATGGGTTTAGTCGCACCGAAAGTAGGGCTGGCATTTGGTATTGGTGCAGTACCGATGGCGGGAGTTGGTGCAGTGGTGGGACTCGCTGCCTATGGTATTACTAAGTTGTTAGATGGATCTGAATTTAGCGAAACTCCAGCACAGCTTTTTGAGCGAATGGAAGAAAGAGTCTTGAAGATGGACTACTATTCCTCAGCAGTGATGGAATTAGAAGCATTTTTATCCGGTGAGGATCTCAACCAGAAATTTGCTGCTTTGGAAGTTGAGGATGAGTTACAAGCACTGAAGGCTGAATTAAAGAAGAAATCAGAATTTGTTACTCCTAAATCTTCTAGTGGCAATATTGAACCAGAAATAAAATCTCTGACAAGGCAGTTACCTGAAAGCTGGAGATGTGTACGCACACTCAAGGGTCACTTAGCGGCAGTTAATGCGATCGCCCTGAGTCCTGATGGTACCACCTTAGTCAGTGCCAGTGATGATAGACAAGTTAATCTGTGGAGCTTGAAAACAGGAAAATGGCTTTACACTTTCTCTGGACAAGCAGAGGCAGTTTTATCTGTTGCTATCAGCCCCGATGGACAACAAATTGCAAGTGGCAGTGTTGACCGCAAAATCAGCACTTGGCAGATGGACACAATAAAATTTATTCAAACATTATTTTATTTAAATTCTCCCTACAGCCATAATGGCTTTGTTAATTCAGTTGCCTATAGCCCTGATGGCAAAATCCTAGTTAGTGGTAGTGCTGATAAAACTATTAGAATTTGGGGACGCTACACAAGAACAGTAAAACGCACCTTGAATGGACACTCAGATGCAGTTTTATCTGTCGCCATCAGTCCCGACGGCACAACTCTTGCAAGTGGCAGTGTTGATAAAACTATCAGACTTTGGGATTTAAAAACTTGGCAACAGCGGTGTATTCTCACTGAACATTTGGCAGCAGTGAATACAGTTGCCATTAGTCTTGATAGTCAAACTCTTATTAGTGGTAGCACAGACACCACAATTAAACTCTGGAATCTACATACTGGAGAATTACTCAGCACTTTAGTTGGACACTCAACGGCAGTTTTGTCTGTTGCTATCAGTCCCGATAGAAAAACCGTCGCTAGTGCCAGCCGAGACGGTACGATTAAACTTTGGAATCTACACACTGGAAAACTACTACAAACTATTTCTGGATGTAGCCCCGTTGCTTTCAGTCCTGATGGTAAGACGCTGATAAGTGGCGGTAATGGTGGGAGCATCAAAATTTGGAGTCAAATACAAAGCTTGAATAATTTGACACTCGACACTGTACTATCAGGAGAATGGTGGGAAATATTAGGCGTAAATCAAATTGATGATGCCAATTTTGTCAAACTTACCTATCGTCGATTAGCCAGATTGTATCATCCTGATGTCAACACTTGTGCGAATGCAAAAGCCTCAATGCAAGCAATTAATCAAGCTTATAAAGAATTTCAGCAGCAATTGAACACTGAAAATTATATAAATTTTGATAAATAAGCTACCAACTGAATTAAGCTGACAGCATGATGTCTAATGACAACCGACTCGGTGTCTACGTACCTCTCCCCTTTCTATGTCCGCCTCGTGCATAAGACTTACAGGACATTTCAAGTTGGTAAAGTATACAATCTAAGTCTCAAATACTCGCGTCAAGACTGTTTTAATTCTGAATTCTGCTGTAAATCTTAGTTCTGTTTACTTTGCTTTTTTTCGCTTTACTTCCACAAGCACTTTATATCATCTGTAAATAGGGTAAAATACATAGCCCTTCAGAAGTATTGACATATTAAATTTTTTGACCATTCATCTTGCATATTATGACAAAACGTTATAAATTATTATGTTATAGGGGAATAATCTGACTTCCTAGTGTCAAAAACTAATCCTAATTAAGTAAAGATACTGTAACTAGTTTTAACTTCATGCAAACCTTAAACAGCACTGAAGATATGTTTTTGTTTGGTAAAGCAAAGATTCCGGACATGAAAACGGAAGCATAAATAATCTAAAAATATATCTTATGTGACTGTTTGAGAAATTAAATTACTGCTTGCGGTGAAGAACAATAATCGTAATTGACCAAAAGAATAATTGATTAAAAGCAAATGAACTCTTAAGAAAGTTGCATAGATATCAGCAGCTTTATTCCTGATTATTTGATAATTTTGCTAAATTATATTTGCTATTCAAAAATGTGTTTTTGTTATGCTGAAAATAGCAAGCCCTAATTAATGAAGACGCATCTACCACAAATTCACAATCCAAATGGAGTTATTCTGGCGATGCACCTAAACGAATTAAAATCTACTGAAAATTCAAAAGAAGTAGCAGAAGCGTGGGAAGCACTAGAAAAAACAATTATCTACTATCAAGGACGCCCCGTTGGTACAGTAGCCGCTTATGATTTATCTGTAGAGGCTCTTAATTATGACCAGTGTTTTATCCGAGATTTTGTATCTTCGGCTCTAATTTTTTTGATCAAAGGTAGAGCAGATATTGTTCGCAATTTCTTAGAAGAAACCTTAAAGTTACAGCCCAAAGAAAGAGCCTTAGATGCCTATAAACCTGGTCGAGGATTAATTCCAGCTAGCTTTAAAGTGCTTTCTGAAAATGGGCAAGAATATCTAGAAGCGGATTTTGGCGAACATGCGATCGCCAGAGTCACACCAGTTGATTCTTGTCTATGGTGGATTATTTTGCTGCGTGCTTATGTCGTCGCCACAGAAGATTTTTCTCTAGCCCATCAACCTGAATTCCAAAATGGTATCAGGTTAATCATGGAGATTTGTTTGGCGAATCGTTTTGATATGTACCCAACGCTATTGGTTCCAGATGGCGCTTGTATGATTGACCGTCGTATGGGTATCTATGGGCATCCTTTAGAACTGCAAGTTCTGTTTTACACAGCCTTGCGTGCATCTCGTGAACTGCTAATTTGTCAAGGTAATCAAGATATTGTCGTCGCAATTGATAATCGCTTGCCTCTTTTATGCGCTCACATTCGTCAACATTATTGGATAGATATTAATCGTCTGAATGCAATTTATCGCTTCAAAAGTGAAGAATACGGTAAAGCTGCTGTCAATTTATTCAATATATATGTAGACTCCATTCCCTATGATAAATTAGACAAATGGCTCCCTAAAAAAGGCGGTTATCTTGCAGGTAATGTTGGTCCGTCACAGTTAGATACTCGCTTCTTTGCGGTAGGAAACTTGATGGCAATCATTTCTGACTTAGCTACTGAAGAACAGTCACAAGCAATTATGACTCTCATTGAGAAACGATGGGAAGATTTGGTGGGAGATATGCCGATGAAAATCTGTTTTCCAGCTTTAGAAAATGAAGAATACAAAATTGTGACCGGATGTGACCCGAAAAATATACCTTGGTCGTATCACAATGCAGGTAGTTGGCCAGTCTTAATGTGGATGTTGGCAGCTGCGGCGATAAAAACCAACAAAACAAGTCTTGCACAAAGAGCAATGGAAATTGCCCAAGCACGCCTGTGTGGAGATGAATGGCCAGAGTATTACGACGGTAAGAAGGGACGACTGATTGGTAAACAAGCTAGGAAATATCAAACTTGGACAATTACTGGGTTCTTATTAGCAAAAGAACTGATGGCAAACCCCAGTTATTTACCATTAATTAGCTTTGGTAAATTACCAGCAGAAGTGGTTTCTAGAGCATGTGAATTTGAAATCGCCAGTGTAGACCCGTATATGCCTCGATAGGAAGAGACGCGATTCATCGCGTCTGTACAAGAGTGATTGAATTTTGGATTTTAGATTTTTTCTTCAATCCAAAATCCAAAATTCAAAATCTAAAATCGGCAGACTGAGGGGGTAGAATACAAAAGCCTCGTGACTCCTGATTTGTGTTTACATGACAAATGCCCGTCAACTAGCTTTTATTGCCCTGCGAGATGTTCACAAGGGGGCTTATGTTGATGTTGCCCTAGATAGAGTGCTGCAAAAAGTTAATTTGCCTGATAGCGATCGCCGCCTAGTGACAGAATTAGTTTATGGCAGTGTCAGAAGGCAACGCACCCTAGATACTCTCATTGACCAACTCGCCCAAAAGAAATCTCACCAACAACCAAAAGACCTCCGCACCATCCTACATCTAGGCTTATACCAACTCCGCTATCAAGAGCGTATTCCCGCTTCAGCTGCTGTTAACACCACCGTCGAACTAGCTAAAGAAAACGGTTTTTCCGGACTCACGGGTTTTGTTAATGGCTTATTACGCCAGTATCTCAGAAAAGCAGAGGGGCAGAGGGGCAGAGGGGCAGAGGAGCAGAGGGGTAGGGGGGCAGAGGGGAAAGATTCTTTGTTGCTCCCCCAGTCCCCAGTCCCCAGTCCCCAGTCCCCAGTTCCCCATTTTGACCCGCTACAACTCCCAGAAAACCCAGTGGAACGCCTGGGTATTTTACACAGTTTTCCTGACTGGATTATTCAGGTTTGGTTAGAACAACTGGGTTTAGTCGAGACAGAACAACTATGTGAATGGATGAACCAGTCACCAACAATCGATTTGCGTATCAACCCACTTCGCACTTCAATTGAGGAAGTTGAGGCGGCATTCCAATCTGCTGGTGTTTTGGTGAGGCGGGTTCGTCATTTGCCCCAAGCGTTACGATTAATTGGTAGTGCTGGGTCAATTCAAAAATTACCTGGTTTCCGAGAAGGTTGGTGGACTGTACAAGATAGCAGTGCCCAGTTAGTAGGTCATTTGCTTGACCCCCAACCGGGCGAGGTGGTGATTGATGCTTGTGCTGCACCAGGAGGTAAAACAACTCACATCGCTGAGTTAATGCAAGATAAAGGGAAAATTTGGGCTTGCGATCGCACTTCTTCTCGTCTTCGCAAACTTCAAGAAAATTCTCAACGCCTAAATTTAAAATCTATTCAAATTTGTACTGGCGACAGCCGCCATTTTACGCAATTTCACAACACCGCAGACCGCGTATTACTTGATGCTCCATGTTCTGGCTTGGGAACTATGCACCGTCACGCTGATGCTCGTTGGCGACAGACACCAGAATCTGTCCGGGAACTTTCTACGCTTCAGAAAGAACTTTTATCACATATATCGACTTTTGTCAAGCCTGGTGGTGTACTAGTTTATGCCACCTGTACACTGCATCCAGCAGAAAACGAAGAAGCGATCGCAGCATTTTTAGCTGAGTCGCCTGATTGGCAAATTGAGTCTCCCAGCAGCCTTGAGTTCCTTGATTCTGCACGTACTACAGCTGAAGGCTGGTTCAAAGTCTGGCCTCATCGAGAGGACATGGATGGCTTTTTTATGGTGCGCTTAAGAAAAACCAATAATTCCGAGTGAATACTGTTTGGGATTGTACGATTTGGTGGAAGCCTGAATCTACCAGAGGAGGCAACAATGGTTACCCATTCCAATGTGAAAAACTTAGTTAAAATCCTGATTGGAGCCGCTTGGCTCGATGGCAGAATTCAACCAGAGGAACGGCAATATCTCCGGGAAATAGCTCAAGCGAAAGGTTTGGCTAGCGATCCAGAAATTAAGCCTTGGCTGTATGAATTAGTTCCCGTACAGCCAAAAGAGTGCTATGAATGGGTGAGAGAGTATTTAGGCGATCGCCCTAGCCTGGAAGATTGTGAAAATTTGATTGAGGCCATCAGTGGCTTAATTTACAGCGACGGCGATGTTGCGATCGAAGAAGCTAGACTCCTGACCGAATTGCAAGATATAGCGAAGCCGAATGGGTCAACCCAACCGGCTCACACTCAACTTCTCAAACAAATTCAAAAGCTTTACCGCCGTTGGGTTGAAGTTCAAAACTAACAGGGAATTTTGAGTTATGAGTTGGGAGTTTTTAACTCTTGTGCAGACGCGATTCATCGCGTCTCTCTTGTACAGACGCGATTAATCGCGTCTCTACTCAACACTCTTTATGACTTCGGTTCACCGAGACCCGGAGTTTCTTCTTTATTTACCTTAGGCACAAAATCAGGACGCTCTTTGCTTTCCCAGCCTGCGGGGCGTTTTGAGTTGTACCAAGCTATTGAACCAATGGTGACAGCAGCAATAAAACCAACGACATACACCAAGGTAAAAGCTACGGGAAAATGAGGGCCATTTGCTGCGGCTGGTGCTGCTGTTTGCATCAATAAATGCATGGGTATATTCTCCAAGCTTAGGTAACACTATTTAACACAATATAAAATCAGCGTATCACCTAACATCCCCCTGTAGTTTGAGCAACTTCATATTGCAGAGGGAAGAGGGGCATGGGGCATGGGGCATGGGGGCAGAGGA
This sequence comes from Desmonostoc muscorum LEGE 12446, assembly GCF_015207005.2. GTDB lineage: Bacteria > Cyanobacteriota > Cyanobacteriia > Cyanobacteriales > Nostocaceae > Nostoc > Nostoc muscorum. Next base: position 5,070,991 of record NZ_JADEXS020000001.1, on the reverse strand, counting down.
AGAATAATAACTCTTAACTCCTCACTCAGCACTCAGCACTCAGCACTCCCAATGCCCAATTTATTGTCCAGAAGGTCTAAGTCTATCCCGCCAAGATGGCTGTGATGATGATGAACCTGAGGAACCCGAACTATTTGCTGGAGAGGAGGATCGGCGAGTTCTTCGAGGTGGGGGAGAATCAGATTCTACTCTTCTAGAGCGTCGCCGTGGGCGAGATGATTCTGAGGAAGAGTTACTAGAAGTTGATTCTTCGCTGCTGCGATCGCGTCTTCTCCGTCTTGGGGTATAGTTGTTGCTTGATTGCTGTTCTTCTTGATAATATCTCCTCCTGCTTCTACGCCTCCTTGATGAACCACTATTTTCTTCAGAATTTCTAGAAGTTTCCTGCTCAGAATCATCATCTTTGGAGGCAATAGAACGATTCAGCACTTGTTTGGGTTTAATTGACTGTGCTTTGATAGTGCCTTTACGACCCTCTAACTTTGGTCGTTTGGGAAACTTTTCTACGGGCATTCCTTCTACCGCTTTTTCCATGAATTCGTGCCAGGTGTAAGCGGCGCTACCACTGCTGCCATAGGTGGGGCGGTTGTTATCGTTACCTAGCCAAACTCCTGTCACCACTTGGGGAATGTAACCAATAAACCACAAATCGCGGGCTTCATCGGAGGTGCCGGTCTTGCCAGCAACTGGTCTGTTAGGTAATTGGGCGGCGCCGCCAGTCCCGGCTTCCACAACGTTGCGTAGCATCCAAGTCATGATAGCGGCACTGTCAGCATCAAGAACCCGCTTCGATTTGAAATTAGCTGACCAAATCACTTTGCCTTCACGGTTGATGATCCGACTGATACCATGAGGTTCTGTGTGCAATCCTTGGGTTGCAAAACTGCCGTAGGCGCTGGTTAATTCCAGGAGATTTACTTCATTGGAGCCGAGAGCTAGGGAATAAGTCGGCTTGAGTTCAGATTTAACCCCCATGTCATGGGCAAGTTTAATCGTTGGCGTAAAGCCTACGTCAATCAACACCTTCACCGCAATGATATTAATGGAGCGGGTGAGGGCGTCTCGTATGTTCATTGAACCGTAGAACTTTTCACCATAATTTTTCGGTTCGTAGCCGTCTACGACTAAGGGTGCATCCAAGTAGCTATCGTAGGGGCTTTTACCGCTAGCGATCGCAGTTGCATAAACAAATCCTTTAAATGTCGATCCTGGCTGCCGCTGTGCTTGGGTAACCCGATTAAACTGGTTTTTGCCAAAGTCTTTTCCCCCCACCATTGCCTTGATTTCACCGCTACGGGGATCAATGGCAACCATTGCCGCTTCTTTAAAGTTCTCCCAGCGTCCTTGATTTCGCAGGGTTTTGGCAACGGCTTCTTCTGCTGCTTTCTGCCAAGTCGGGTTCAGGGTAGTTTCCACTACTAAACCTCCAACGGACAACACATCAGCAGAAACGTACTTGGGCAATTCTTTCTGGATGTAGGTAGTAAAGTAGGGTGACTCTACTTGCAGTCGCTTGGGTAAACTGGTTTTCAGAGTTAGCGGTTCTTGGACGGCTGCTTGCCTTTGCTCAGGCGTAATAAATTTTTCTTCTTGCATCCGTAACAATACCAGATTTCGCCGCTGTTTGGCAGCTACTGGATTTTTGTCTGGGGCGTACAAGCTGGGCGCAGGAGCTAATCCAGCAATCGTTGCCATTTCGGCTAAAGAAAGTTGATCTGGAGATTTACTAAAGTATACCGAAGCGGCATCTGCAACACCATAAGCGCCAGCTCCCAAATAAACCAGATTTAGGTAACGCTCTAAAATTTGATCCTTGGTTAATTCTGACTCGATTTTTTGTGCTAAACGGATTTCCTTGAGTTTGCGCCAGACTGTTTGCTCTTGTTTCAAAAACAGAATCCGGGCTAGTTGTTGGGTGATGGTGCTACCACCTTCTACCACACCTTGCGATCGCAAATTATTCAAACCCGCTCTGAGAATTCCTTGAGGATCAACTCCGTTATGTTGCTGAAATCTTCTATCTTCTGAGGCTATGAAAGCTTTTTTTAAATTATCTGGTATCTGCTCCAGCTTTAGCTGCTCTCTGGCTGCTTCACCTTGTTGTTGTAATATAGTGCCATCGGCAGCTTTGATGGTCAGTGTTTGCTCTCTAACCACAGCATTGAGTTCAGCTTTATCCGGCAAGGTGCTATCTATTACACTGACACCATAGATCAAGGCAACTATCCCACCACCCACACCCAAGCCTGCCCAAAACCAGATCCGACGATAGATTGGTTTATTACCAGTTGCCTGATTAGCCCTCATTCTTGATGGTAAAATTTTCATTTTGCTCAGTAACTGCCTCGCCTGTGCCACATGTGCTGGTGGTAAGCTTTCATTTGTTGTGGATTCCTCGTGTTGATGATGATTACCAGGTGGCAATCGCGGTTCCTCGTTAGAGTCACTCAAATTAGTTGGTCTTGGCTTGAACCAGGAGGTGAGCTTCCCCATGTCAGTTTCTCGATCAAAGTAGTAACTACTTAACCACCATCAATTAAGCTTTGGGGTCATAGCACCACGTTGTGTTAGTATACTATTCTATAAATAATTAACTCAATTCACTATTAATAAAGAATTCAAGACTGAAAGTAAATAAGTATTTTTTTATACAACTAAATAATTTTAATTGACTAAGCCTAAGCGCTGGTATATTAAAGCTTACGTAAAAAATATCCAATTATTCTTGTGGGGTGGATATCTTGTCCGCCCTTAGTTACGCCTGGATGAGACGCCTAGCCCACAAGTAGTGGTAACTTATTTATTGGTAATCCCTGAATGCTGACCAAGCCCCGTTGGGGCGGGAGTCGGGAGTCGGGAAAAAAATAGCGACCCCAACCACCGGGATATAAGCCCCGTCTTTTAAGACGATTGCAAAGGCCCAAGGTCTCAAGCCCCGTTCAATCCTGTCTTCCCCACTCCCTAGTTCCTACTCCCTACTCCCTTCTTGTTGACGACCGACTTATGAATTCTTGTTCAAAAAATAATGTTTTTTCGATTTAATGAATTGGGTTTTGTAAAAATACTGCAAGATTCATCAGTATTCGGAATATCAAAACTATTGACATTTACCAAAAAAAGTGCAGGAGAGTATCCGCAAAAACAACCTGAAAACGGCTTGCCGAAGGTAAAGCGTGCGAAAACTGCCCTTGCCCTTGGTAGTAATATGGGAGATTCACAGGCAATTTTAGAAGCTGCGATCGCAACTTTAGCCCAAACCCCAGGCATTTCTTTAGAAGCCAGATCCAGTTGGTATAAAACTAAAGCCGTAGGTCCACCACAGCCAGACTACTTAAATGGGTGCGTCACATTACAAGTGGAAATGCTACCCCAGGAATTATTAGAAAGTTTACTAAAAATTGAACGACAATTTGGGCGCGTGCGTCAAGAACGTTGGGGACCGCGTACCCTGGATTTGGATTTGTTATTATATGATGACTTTATTGTGGATGCACCAAACCTCCAAATCCCCCATCCTGGAATGCGCGATCGAGCTTTTGTGTTATTACCCCTTGCAGAAATTGCCTCAGATTGGGTAGAACCAGTTTCTGGGTGTCTTATTAAAGAACTGCTCAAAAAGGTAGACTGTTCAGATGTACATTTATTGATGGGCAATTAAAATTACCATCCAAAAACTTACAAGAGTGCTAATTTTGCCTCCGTATTGCAAAACTTTGCGGATTCTATAGCTATAAGTTGTAAAATATAGACATATTCCCACAGGCAATGACCTAATTTAAAAAGGTGAAAGTCTTAATCTAGTTTGCAAAAACCACAACTTATGCAGCTTCTTCCTTTGTTAACCTCTAGTCTAGAAATAGCGAGGTAATCAAATCAGGAATTTGTCAACAAAAGTAGTCCTGAATGCATTCTGGAGATGGGATAGAAGTTGTTTAGTTCAGCCATGAAACTAAAACTTCTAAACTAATGAAATTGGATATTTATCCATATTAATTTTCAACTATTTACAGATAATCAGATTTTTTACTATGCCATTAGGTAGAGAATTACCACAACTGTTGAAACAACGCTTGTTTTATAAAGGACGCAAGTTTGACTTTGAAGTTAATCGCTTGCGTTTACCCAATAAAGCAGAAGGAGAATGGGAGTGTATTCGTCATCCCGGCGGCGCCCTAGCTGTGCCTGTGACCCCAGAAGGTAAACTTGTACTTGTGCGCCAGTATCGTTTTGCAGTTCAGGGACGGATATTAGAATTTCCGGCGGGAACTCTGGAATACAATGAAGATCCCTTAGAGACGGTAAAACGGGAAATTCAGGAAGAAACTGGCTACAGTGCCGAAAAATGGCAGAAATTAGGAGAATTTTTCCTAGCGCCTGGTTATTCTGATGAAATTATTTATGCTTTTCTGGCTCAAGATTTACAAAAGCTGGAAACACCACCAGCCCAAGATGGAGACGAGGATATCGAAACTGTATTTTTGACTCCTGAGGAACTAGAAAAAGCTATTCTTCAGGGAGAGCTAATAGATGCTAAAACAATTTCTAGCTTTTTCCTGGCGCGTCCATTTTTAGTGTAGTACCAATATGCTGCTAGAGTTAGCGATCGCAGATGCCTACGGTGCAGGCTTTGAATATGCTGACGAGATGATTGTTAACAACGATTTGAGTCGATACGTGCAACACCCGCGTTTTCGACTCATTCCTGGTAGCTACACCGACGATACCCAGATGAGCATTGCCATTGCCGAAGTAATTGTTGCTCAAGCACCGTGGACGCCAGAAGTTTTAGCCGAAAGCTTCGTTACAGCCTTCAAACGCGATCCTAGACAAGGTTATGCGAGAAACTTCTACAATTTTCTGGTAGAAATCCAAAGTGGGGAAGAATTTTTAACAAAAATTCGCCCTGACAGTGACAAAAGCGGGGCGGCGATGCGTGCAGCCCCCATTGGCGTTTATGCGACACCAGAAAAAGTCATCGAAGCGGCAACAATTCAAGCCGCAATTACTCACAATACACCAGATGGAATCAACGCTGCTGTTGCCGCTGCCCTGATGTCACATTACTTTATCTATCGACTGGGAGCAAAACGCAAATTAGGACAGTTTTTAGAAGGTTATGTATCTGGGCAGTGGTCTAAACCCTGGCAAGGTGAAGTAAAATCCAAAGGCTGGATGAGTGTCAGGGCAGCCATTACTGCGGTAATGCGAAATGACAGCATGAGCCAACTTTTACAAGATTGTATCGCTTTTACCGGTGATGTGGATACAGTGGCGGCGATCGCACTGTCCGCCGGTTCTTGTAGCGAAGAAATTACACAAGACATCCCCAATCATCTCGTCACAGGCTTAGAAAATGGAGCTTATGGTCGAGATTACCTCATTGAATTGGATCGGCAGCTGATGAGTTTAGTCATTGAAGGGCAAATTTAGCTTCTCCAATACTACGGGTTTTCGATAGAATTAAAGTATTTTAGATATACTAAAGCTACCTAGTGCTGTTAAAGTGTATTATAAAATCTTAGTTTTGGCGATCAAATCTTTGATTAACTCTCTGCGTTCTCTGCGCCTTTGCGGTTCAAAATTAATTTGAACACACAGATGCGGACAATACAGAGATAAGTTTTATTTTGTTGAACATATAAACCACTCACTTAGAGATTGACTATTCATATAGGAATCCGATTTGATTCCTGAAAAAATCTAAGTATGTGTAGGATGTGTTAGGCGTAAGCCGTAACGCACCAAAAGCTTTGGGGAAGGTGCGTTAAGCAACGCTTTCACACCCTACGTGTATTTCAAAAATCAAATAGGAGTCCTATAGACAATACTATTCTATGTCCTTGACTAAAGTGAAATAGAAATTGACTTAGAGCCAAAGTTATAAGAGCATGACGAGAAGAAGCATACAACTCCTAAATACAGAAGGTTTCAAGGAACGTGAAATATACAAAGATTCGTCTGGTAGCCAGGTATAAACCCTGTTTTATTTCTGGATTCTGAATTTTGAATTCTGCTGTATCTGTCTGTATGCAAGACGCATAAATTTTTCAGATAAATGAAAAAAAATACAAATTTTAACCGTGCTGGTAAACTGACTGCTCTTTTGTTCTTGATAACTCTCTTGCTCACCCCTTGCGTGATTGTAAATGCAGGAGAACGTGGCGTTTTAATGAAATTTGGCGAAGTCCAAAACCAGATATTAGGAGAAGGAATTCACTTCATTATTCCTGTATATAATACTGTCGAAAAATTGAGTGTGCGAGTCCAAAAACAACAAATCTCTGCGGAAGCTTCTTCCAAAGATTTACAAAATGTTTTTACAGATGTGGCTCTAAATTGGCATATTATTCCTCAGGAAGCGAATGCAATTTTTCAACAAATTGGAGATGAGCAAAATGTTGTTGAACGAATTATTAATCCAGCGGTTGAAGAAGTATTAAAAGCAGTAATGGCAAAGTATACTGCTGAAGAAATTATTACTAAACGAGGAGAAGTCAAAGGCGAAGTAGATGATGCATTAACTACACGCTTAAATAGTTATCACGTTGCAGTTGATGATATTTCTCTAGTTCATGTCCATTTTTCAGAACGATTTAGTGAGGCCGTGGAGGCAAAGCAAATTGCTGAGCAAGAAGCGAAACGAGCAGAGTTCATTGCTTTAAAAGCAACAAAAGAGGCTGAAACACAAGTGAATTTAGCAAGAGGAGAGGCGGAGGCACACAGATTATTGCGTGACGGTTTGACTCCAGAAATACTGCAAAGGCAAGCAATAGAAAAATGGGATGGGAAGTTGCCATTAATTGTCAGTAAAGAAGCTCCAAAATTGATGAATATCGGTGAATTTTTAAAATTTAATCCAAATTAAAATTACTTTTGATAAAAAAAAATAGCAGAATTCAGAATTTAGAACTAATCCAGTATGATTGGTATATCAGACCTACCTTGAAAAAGAGAGTAGCAGGGTGGTTTCATACGAAAAAAGAAAAATACATAAGTCTTGATTTCTCGTTTTGTGGCATGGCTTTTTACCCCACTTCCATTCCTCTCCCCCACTGGGGGAGAGGCTTTGAAACGCAGTTTTAGTTTTTCTTTGCTTGTATGAAACCACCCTGAACTTGAAAAAGAGAGTAGGGAGTGGGTAGAGACGCTATTAATGGCGTCTGTAGGATATATTCCTTTTTTATCCTTATTTGTGGGATTTTCCCGTGATTAGCTGTCTTTAAAATGGGGGCTGGGCACTGGGAAAGGAATATTTTCATGCCTTCGTTGTGTAATTTATTACATGATCGGCTGTCTTGAAAATAGGGAGTAGGGGTTTAGCAATGCTGAACCCCTACAGTGTGTAGGAGGTAAAAGATTTTAATATTCTTTTTGTGTAATTTATTACATGTTCTTATGTGTTAAAAATAGGAAGTGGGGAGTAGGGGATAGATATTTTTATCTTAGTTGTACTCCCCTAGCGTGCGCTTGGCGCTGACTTTGTTCATTTTGTCTAATCTTTAATTTATGGTTTACTATTCAGTCTGATTCCAAAATGATTTGTAATTAAAAATTAACTCAATCACTGACATGGATGCTCAAAAAATCAAAATTTTATTAGTTGATTATAACTTAGAGAATTTGGATTTTTTATCAGATATCCTTCAAGACCAAGGTTATCAAGTGCAAAGTCTTATTTATGGACAACTGGCAATCAATACAGCGCTTCCTTGTCCTCCTGATTTAATTTTGCTAAATGTTATTATGCCAGACATAGATGGTTATGAAGTTTGCCATCAGTTGAAAGATCACTACAAAACTCCAAATATTCCGATAGTTTTTTTTGGCACTTCAGATGAATTATGTCAAAAAATCAACGTCTTTGATTTTAACGATGTTGATTATATTACTCAACCATTCAAACCTAAAGAAGTTTTATTCCGCATCCAAAATCAACTCAATATTCAAAGACTAAAAAAACAGTTAAAAGAAGAGATTCAAGAACGTCAGCGCCTGAGAGTTGAGTTAAATATTCGCAATAGACAAACACAAGAAATTTTTCCAGAAATTAGCGTTAAGAAAGCTTTACCAACAAATTTTAAAATTCTGGAAGAAAGTGGGATTAAGCTCCGCACTCATAACTTAGTACTAACACAATTAGCACAAAATCAAACGCTTTATCAGGGTGATTTGAAAGCAGCCTTGAGTGCGATTACAGAAACAGCCACCCAAAATATTGGAGTGGAACGAGCCAGTGTGTGGCTGTATGACGAAACAATGACAAAAATCCAGTGTCTTGACCTATTTCAGGCGAGTCAGAATCAACATAGCGAAGGAGTTTCCTTATCGGTAACAGACTATCCAGCTTATTTTGCAGCTTTGCAGCAAGACCAGCTAATTGTCACAGATAATGCCCACATTGATCCTAGAACGAAAGAATTTTCGGCGTCTTATTCAAGATTAGGCATCACTTCCATACTCGATACACCCATCAGGTTGGAGGGAAAAACAGTAGGAGTTTTATGTCTGGAAGCGGTGGGGGGTGTCCATTCTTGGACATTAGAAGATCAAAATTTTGCTCGTTCTCTGGGAAATTTAGCCTCTCTGGTAATGGAAGTACGCTCCCGCCAACGCGCAGAAGCGGCGCGACGCGCTTCTGAAAAAAAGTTAGCATCAGCTTTTCGCTCATCTCCCGATCCAATTGCTTTAATTACTGTTCCTGACAAACGCTATATCGAAGTTAACGACAGCTTTTGTCGGTTTTTTGGTTATTCTCGTTCTCAAGTGATCGATCGCACCGATGGAGAATTGAATATTTGGGCAAATCCAGAAGAATATAATCTCCTCACCCAGATCCTGCAACAAACTAAAGCCATTCGCAACCACGAAGTTGATGTTCGCACTTGTTCCGGAGAAATCAGGACGACCTTGTTTAGTGCGGAAATGATCGACATTGACGGACAATGGTATGTGCTAGGCACCGCCAAAGATATTACTGAACGCAAGCAAGCAGAAAATGAAAGCCGTTTGTTGCTGTTAACAACCCAAGCCATCACTCGCGCCAGTGATGTCAGCAACGCCTTAGGAGTGGTCTTGGGGTTAATTTGTCAGACCATTGGCTGGGATTTTGGGGAAGCCTGGATACCCAATGAAGATGGCACCGTTTTAGAACACAGTCTGGGTTGGTATGGAGAGGAAAACAGTTTAGAAGAATTCTGCCACCAAAGCAAAAGTGTTAAATTCCCTTTAGGAGTGGGACTACCAGGGCGAGTTTGGCAGAACCAGGAGGCAGAATGGATAGAGGATGTTTCCCAAGTGAGAGAGCCGATTTTTTTGCGATCGCCACAAGCCGCAAATGTCGGATTAAAAGCTGGTTTTGGCGTTCCTATCTTGGCTGGTGACGAAGTATTAGCTGTTTTAGTATTTTTTAAACATAGTTCAGTATTAATTGATCGGCGTTTGCTCTTACTAGTAAGTGCTGTTGCTGCTCAGTTGGGTGGGTTAATTAAGCGCAAACGCGTTGAACAACAACTGGGTTTAGTCAATGAACGTCTACAATATCTGCTCACTTCTAGTCCTGTAGTTATTTATAGCAGCAAAACATCAGAAGACTTTAGCACTACTTTTATTAGTAAGAATGTTAGAGCAATGGTTGGTTACGAAGCGCAGGAATTTATTGAGAATTCTAATTTTTGGCTCGATCGCGTCCACCCAGAAGATGTTGAACTAATTTCCAAAAAATTTTCTCAGTTAGTTGAGCAGGAGTACAAATCCTACGAATATCGGTGGTTACACGCTGACGGAACTTATCATTGGTTCTACGAAAAGATGAGATTAATTCGTGACGAAGCTGGTAATCCCATAGAATGCGTTGGTTATTGGGCAGATATCAGCGATCGCAAGTTGGCAGAATTGGCTTTGCAGGAAGGTAGACAGCGATATCAACTTTTAGCAGAAGCTTCGCCAGCTTGTATATTTTATACTGATGTTGAAGGTAATGTATTATATTTTAATCAACGCTGGAGTGAAATTACTGGTTGCACCGTCGAAGAATCTCTGGGTACAGGTTGGGCAAATGCCATACATCCAGATGACCGCGAGCAGCTGTTAATAGCATGGAATCAAGCAAGAACATTTGGCAGTAAATATAAATACGAACATCGCTTCTGGCATAAAAATGGCACAATCATCTGGGTAATTTGTCAGGCTTTGCCCGAATTTGGAGAAGATGGAGAAATTAAAGGCTACATCGGTATGATTACAGATATTACCGAGATAAAATTGGCCGAAGAAGCTTTGCGCGAGAGTGCAGAGCGAGAAAGAGCGATCGCCGAAGTGATTCAAAGGATGCGTCAAACACTGGATTTAGAGACTATATTTGCCGCCACAACCCAAGAATTACGGCAAGTACTTAATTGCGATCGGGTTGCTGTCTATCGTTTCAATGGCAACTGGAGTGGGGAATTTATTTCTGAGTCAGTAGCAGAGGGTTGGATTTCGCTGATCGAAGAACAAAAAAATGACCCCCGTCTGACAGAAAATGTCTTAGAAAATGGCCGTTGCCTAACGAAAATCTTGGATGGGGCAGATAACCAAGGGCAAGATACCTTCTTTCAAGGTGTATACACACAAGATGCAAGTTTCCGCTCCATTCCTGATATCTACAACGCTGGGTTTCGTCCCTCTTATATCAAACTCTTAGAACGCTTTCAGGCAAAAGCTTACATTATTGTGCCTATTTTATCTGGTAATCACCTTTGGGGGTTACTGGCGAGTTATCAAAATTCCGATCTCCGCCAATGGAAGCCAGAAGAAGTCAACATCGTAGTTCAAATTAGCAATCAGTTGGGAGTTGCTTTACAGCAGGCACAATTGCTCGCACAAATGCAAAAGCAATCACAAGCACTGCAAGAAGCTGTGATTGTTGCTGATGCTGCCAACCGCGCCAAAAGCGAATTCCTCGCCAACATGAGCCACGAACTACGTACCCCACTCAACGCCATCCTTGGTTTTACCCAACTCATGAGCCACGATGGTGCTTTATCTACCGAACATCAACAAAACTTAGCAATCATCAATCGTGCAGGCGAACATCTTCTCAACTTAATTAACGACATTCTGGAAATGTCTAAAATCGAAGCTGGCAGAATTACATTGAATCTGGGCAGTTTTGACTTAATTCGCCTCTTGGAAAACCTCGAAGAAATGCTGCGTTTCCGCGCCACCTCCAAAGGATTAGAATTGGTATTTGAATATACATCTGACCTGCCCCAGTTCGTACAAGCCGATGAAAGTAAACTGCGTCAAGTCTTGCTGAACATCCTGGGAAATGCAATTAAATTTACCGATACTGGGAGGGTGACGTTGCGGGTAGGGATGGGAACTGGAGATTGGGGACTGGGGACTGGGGACTGGGAAGCAAAAGGGGGAAAGCTGCATAAGTCTTTCTCTTGTGCCCAATCCCCAATCCCTAATCCCCAATCCCTAATTTTTGAGATCCAAGACACTGGTTGCGGTATTGCCCCAGAAGAAATTAACTTGTTGTTTGAAGCTTTTGGGCAAACTGAAACCGGAAGGAAATCCCAGCAGGGAACAGGACTGGGTTTAGCAATTAGCCGTAAATATGTGCAACTAATGGGGGGAGATATTAGCGTTACCAGTACTGTTGGCGAGGGGAGTAGATTTGCCTTTGATATTCAAATTAGCATAGCAGCAGCCAGTGAAGTACACATCAAGCAAATGAGACGGCGAATTTCGAGTTTAGCGCCTGCTCAAAACGAATGCCGCATCTTAGTAGTTGATGACGTTAAAGATAGCCGTTTAGTACTAATAAAAATTCTCACATCCATTGGTTTTGTTGTAGAAGAAGCTGCAAATGGTCAAGAAGCGATCGCACTTTGGCAGCAATGGCAACCACACCTCATATTAATGGATATGCGGATGCCGATTATGAACGGCTACGAAGCCACAAAAGAAATTAAAGCAAGGGAACACAGACAAATCAGCGTAGACGAGCATTTGTGCCGAGAAAAAATCGCAATCCAAAATCTAAGTTGTGCTGGAACCGCACCAAAGGTGCGATCCAAAATCAAAAATCGCAAGACTATAATTATTGCCTTAACTGCTCATGCTTTTGAGGAACAACGAGAGGCAATGATCGAAGCAGGTTGCGATGATTTTATTAACAAGCCATTCCGTGAAGAAGAATTACTAGAAAAATTGAGAAAATATTTAGGAGTCCAATATATTTATCAAGAAGAAATCTATCAGACACAAAACCGAAATCAAGAAGGAGCAGAATCAATGCTGATGCTTACAGATTTAGCTCCTCTGATATCTGCAATGTCACCTGAATGGGTGAAACAGGTGTATAAGGCCGCCGCTCAATGCAGCGACGATCTAATTTTAGAATTGATTGAGCAAATACCATTTGAAAATGCTGCACTGCGAAATTGTCTGACAGATTTAGCTCAGAATTTTCAGTTTGAGAAAATTATGGAGTTGACTAGTATCGCATCAGGCAAAAAATCGGCTAATACATAACATGATCCGACAACTACACGATCAATTCGCTAAACAATATTGGAAAGGTAGAAGTAAGTCGAGAAGTCACAGATGAAGTTCGCCAAATAGATATCTTATTTTCTCCCGCACCTCCGGGCAATGCTGATATTCAATCTCTTGGTTTACTTGGTAGAATTGCGACAACAGCATCGTTATTGGAACCTTTCCGCAATCAGCCCAGTAAAACCGAGGTGCGAAATTGTCTGCTGAAGCTATTTTCTGTTTATGGAGAATCGCAATGCAAAGCTAAACGCGAAAATACATCTTTACCAGACGAAAATTTACCGCGCCTATGGATTTTGGCAACTTCAGCTTCAACGAATTTACTTGAGAGTTTTGGCGCTAGATTAGATACAGATAATTGGCTAGCGGGTGTTTACTTTCTACCTGACTCATTCAGGACAGTAATAGTAGCAATTAACCAGTTACCACTGAGTATTGAAACCCTATGGCTGAGGATTTTAGGAAAAGGACAAACGCAACGCCAAGCCGTCAGCGAATTACTGTCACTTCCTCAAAACAACCCATTACGACGAAATATCCAAGAACTGATTACCAGTTGGCGAATAACTGTCATAAACCAGGAAAACATTACCGAAGATGACCAAGAGGTAATTATGAACTTATCGCAAGCTTACTTAGAATGGCGGGAAGCTACACTGCAAGAAGGACAGCGCCAAGTTGTAGAAAATTTGTTGTGCGTCCGGTTTGGTTTGCTGGATGAGGAATTAGAACGAATAATTGAGCCTTTGCTAAAGTTAACACCGCCGGAGTACAGCCGCTTGTTACTCGAATTATCCCGCGAGGAATTGTTGACAAGATTTGCTAGTAGTTGAATTGGTAAGGCATCAAAAGGAGTCAGAATAGAGAATTCATAATTCAGGAGTCAGAATTCTGAATTAGAATGGGCTTTATGCTTGGCTTTGAGAGTGAAGTTGTGTACTTCACGCTTCTTGAAATCCGCTGTAATTTCCTGATAAATTCTGAATTCTGACTTCTGAGTTGTGTATTCTGACGCTTCTCTTATCGATAATCTTGACTTTGAATACTCCCCAAACGCGCAGCATCACGAATGTTATATTCGGGACGAGTAAAGCGATTTAACTGCATTTCAAAGAATTCTCGATTAGCTTGTAAATGCTTGGGATTTGGGTCATCTAATGGATATAAAAGTGCAGTTCGCAAGGCTTGAATTACCGCAGAAGTAACACAATACATTGAACGTTGAAAACTAACTCCTAACTGAATCAACATATCTTCTTCACCCCGGCAATGTTGGCTGTAATAATCAACAAGATATGGTGGCAAAAAATGCAACATATCTTGCATTAATAATGTGGGGGGAATGCCAGCAGTACCTACTGGAAATACATCAGCGTAAAGAATGCCAAAGTGAAAGTCTTTTTGGTCTTCTGGTACTTGACGTGCTTGAGCATTATAAGATTTTGTCCCTCGGAAAGGTGCGGTGCGGTAGAAAACAGCTTCCACATAGGGTAACGCTGCTTCATACAGCCACATGAAACCCTTGGATTTGGGGATAATTTCGTAGCATTTGCCACGAATATAAACGTGATGGTAAATGGGACGACCTGCGATCGCAAATATACCATTAACTAGGAAGTTCATTGCCTCCGGGACGCTGCTAATAGTGCCTTCGTCATACCTGTCGGACATTTCAAAAAACACCGGCGCCATGACTTCCCAGAACAAACCCAGATTGGCGTAGTATGACATCTGGCGGCACTGTTCCAAAAACATATCAGGGAACAGCTTGTAAAGCCCCAGCATCACTGGGTTGCCTTGGAAGTAAGCTTTAATTGCTTTATCGGCGTTGGCTTTGTATTCTGCTGAATCTAGGTAGGGGTCAAATTGCCCGCCCATACCCCGGTGCCACAACATCGCCCGCATACAAGCTTCGGCAAATTCCATATTAATGCGATCGTGGAACAAGTGATGCAATAACTTGGGCATTTTGAAAGTTTCACCTTTCTCTATAAATGCCAAAAGTTCTGGATGGGCTGTGGCTTCACCGCGCCAAATTCGCAAATCGGCATCATCACCAGCGTAATGATTATGTAGGTCTAAATACTCTTTGGGCAAGAAGTATTTAAAGAAAGGCAATGGGTCTAAAAATACGTTTTCAGCAATATAAAGTAAGTCACGCCAATAAAAGTCCATCGGCACAGCATAAGCTTTGTATAACCCGATGATTTGCATCAAATTTTCTGGGGTATCGGGTAACATTGCCCCGCCTGCTTCTAGGCGATGAATTACTTCAGAAAATTCATGTCTGGAAGGAGGTAATTTAGTCGCTGTTTTAATTGCTGTCATGGTAGTCGGTAATTGGTGTTATTAATTCTTGACGAATATTCAAGGCATGAAAAATGCTTAAAACATCATGTGTCCAAACTGGCAAGATTAGCGTCATGGCGATTTCTTCAACGCTGTAAATTGTCCCAGCGATACAAGTTATCCATAAAGTGACTCCGGCATAACTAAAGCCAAACAGGGCAATAATGGCAATAAAAAGAGTGATTCCCCAAAATTTTGCCGAGTAGGTGTGATAGCTGGCGGGTTTACCATATTTGACTAAATTCACCACCCACCACACGATTTGCACAAAAACAACTATCAACAAAGGGACACGGTAAGCAATCAAAATATCTCGATGTATTAGCCACGCACTGATGAAGATACAGCTAAAAAGGCAGACATCAGCCCAACTGTCGGCTTGCCGCAACTGGGCATTACTAACATTTAGTCGTCGGGCAATAATGCCATCGAAAATATCTGAGAGGAAGGCTGCTACAAAACCAACGATGAACCAAACACTAGTTTTACCATCTAAGGCATCCCACAAGAGGAATGGAGATATTAAAAAGCGAAATAAAACAAGACCACTGGGAACTAATGTGAGATTCATCTTTTCTCCTTAGCAATGCCTACATAATTCTCTTATTTTATGAAGAGAATTCAGAATTCAGGAGCGGAGCCGGAGACGCTCCGCCTCCGGTCAGAATTCAGCATGAATTCTGTAAGACTGGGTGATAGCGCAGCGGTAACGAGTCCGCGAAGGTGTGAATATTGGTTTCAAAACTTGGTTTTTGTAGGCGAAACAAATTTTAAACATTATTCCTGATTAAAACTCTATCGCTTTGTGAGTAGAGTATTCTGAATTCTGAATTCTGAATTCTGACTCCTGATTATACTCCAGTGCTACTTGAGAGTTGGTGGTTTTTTCTATGGAGGGAATTGCAGCTACCATTGTTGTAGTTGTGGATTCACTCCAACGTACTAACCAAGTGGGTTGTATTCCCAAAAAGATGATAAAAGCTGCCAAAATTAAAGCTGGGATTTTCTCAGACCAAAGGACTTTGGGATAATAGGCTAAGTTATCAAGTCTGCCAAAACATGTGCGGTTGAGAAGAATGACAAAATAAACTGCGGTTAAGCCACTAGCTACTACACACAAAATTGTTGAGATGGGAAAGACAGAAAAGCTGCCTTGAAAGACGATAAATTCAGCGATAAATCCTGTTAAACCGGGAATACCTGCGCTAGCCATACCACTTAAAACGAGTAAAGCACTAATTAGGGGTAAACCACGGATGGGACTCATTAAACCATTGAGTTTATCTAACTCGCGGGTGCCGACTTTGGCTTCCACGACTCCCACCAAATGAAAGAGGATGGCCAGGATGATACCGTGGCTGAACATTTGGGCGACTGCACCAACAAGCGCTAGGGAAGTGCTAGCGGCACTAGCTAACAATACATAACCCATGTGACCGATGGAACTGTATGCTACCATGCGCTTGATATCTTTTTGAGCGATCGCAACTACCGCTCCATAGATAGCGCTAATTGCTCCCCAAATTGCCAAAGTCGGTGCAATAATACTCCAAGCATTGGGAAACATACCCAACCCAAATCGCAACAGTCCATAGGTTCCCAGCTTTGCTAAAACGCCGCCCAGAAGTATGGCAATTGGCGCTGAAGCTTCAACATAAGCATCCGGTAACCAAGTATGGAAGGGAACTAAAGGAATTTTGATGCCAAAACCTACTACTATTCCTGCTAGTAAAAGGATTTGTTTTGCTGTTGAGAGGTTTTCTGTAGAGACTGCATCAAAAGCAAAATTGGTAGAACCACTCAACCACACCATCCCTAAGAATGTCGCCAGAATTAATGCTCCCGAAACAGCAGTATAAATCAGGAATTTAATTCCAGCATAAGCCCGTTTTTGCCCTCCCCAAATAGATATTAGTAAGTAGAAGGGAATTAATTCTAGTTCGTAGAACAAGAAAAATAGGAGTAAATTTTCTGCTAAGAAAGCACCTGCAACTCCTCCACTCACTAATAAAATCATCGAGTAGAACAGCCGGGGACGTTCAGTTTCTTTACTGCTGCTGTAAATAGCAATCCAGGTGAGCAGGCTATTTAACACCAACATTAATATAGAAAGCCCATCAACACCTAATTGATAACTCAAACCCAGAGTTTCATTCCAGGGTAAATACTCTTTGAATTGCATTCCGGGATTGCTGATATCAAATTTCAACAGGATAGCAATGTTCCATGCAAAAACTATTCCGGAAAAGTATAGTGCTGCTAAACGAATGCGATTATTAGGGATATTTGCAGGTAATACTGCTATCAATATAGCAGCAAGAATTGGTAGCCAAATTAAAACACTTAACATGATAACTTTGTCCTTTGTTCTTTGTCAGTTGTCCATTGTCATTTGTCAGTTTTAGTGTGTTCTAATGACCAATGACAATGGATGAAAAAACTAACTAACCAGGCTGACTTTACCAGTATCCAAATCGTAGTAGCCACCAACTATCTTGAGTTTGCCTCCATTAATTAACTCAGATAAAACTGATGATGATTTCAACGTTTCAACTTGCACCAAAATATTGGCTTTAGCAGCGTTTTCTAAGCGATCGCCTGGTTTGTCTTTAGACCTTTCTACACCTAGTCTTATCGCTTCAATTAAACTCCCAATTCTTCCTGGGACTTGAGCGCCTTTGATTGTGGCATCTACAGCACCACATCTTTCATGTCCCAGCACCAAAATCACTTTTGAACCTAATACTAAACTGCCAAATTCTAGACTACCAATTTCTTCTGATGTGGCAATATTCCCAGCTATACGGCAGACAAATAAATCTCCCAGTCCTTGGTCAAAAACAATTTCTGAAGGAACTCGTGAATCTGCACAACCTAGAATCGAAGCAAAGGGTTTTTGACCTTTGGCAACTTCGGCTAAACGTGAATAACTTTGGTGGGGGTTTTTACGTTTGCTTTTAACAAACCTATCATTGCCATCTAGTAACTCTTGCAATGCTTTATCAGGAGTTATGTCATCTTCTTTTGCGGGAGATTCTTGTGCTAACGATTTTTCGGGTGCAACTAAGTTGGAAGCAAGTCCAACTGTTACCACACCTGTACCGATCGCACCTGCACCAAACTTCAGTAAATTTCTTCTAGAAACATTGATTTGGGGATGTTGTACGCTCATGGAATTTTCCTCACAATATTAAAGTCAGGTTGTCAAAACGAGTATTAAGTACCCGAATGCTGAGATTTAGAAAATCAAATCTAAAAACTGTACTCCCCAAAATGGCCAACTAACCCACATTCCTAAAGCACCCACTCCTAAAAGCACGGTGAAGGCATAAAACTGGGTTTGACCAGAGGTGCTGTACTTGAGACTTTCGCCACCCAAGAGGGAAAATAAACCAACCAAATTAACAATGCCATCGACTACAAAGCGGTCAATTGTATCGGCAAGTTGGGAAATTTTGGCAACGCTGAAAATAATCGTCATCCGATAAATATTAGGTGTGTAAAAATCGTATGCGATTAAGTCTTGTAGACCTTTCCAAGGCAAACGAATCGGTTTGGGAATATTGCTGAAATAAATCACACCAGTGATAGTGCAACCGAAAATACTCGACCAATTTAAAAGTAGTGCGACATCTTTATTTAGGCTTGCCCAATCTGGTATAAGTGATAAGTTTTGCAAGATGAAAGGAAGATGTAGATTAAAGCCAAGTAGAATCATCATCGGCAGAATCATCGGCCAGTGAGCTTCAGGCGATCGCTCTGTCATTTGTGTAGCTTTACCGCCAAAAAGTAAAGCGAATTCTCTGGTTAAACTCACGGCTGTCAAAGCATTTACCGCGATTATGACTCCCACTAACCAAGGTTGAGTTTCCCACAACCCATCTGCTAATTCCATCAGCGCCCAAAAGCTACCTAGTGGTGGAAAACCAATTAACCCCAAACTGCCGACAATAAAGGCGATTCCGGAAATTGGGCGACGTTTCCACAGTCCACCCATTTGGGTTACGTCTTGGGTGATGCTATTCCAGATAATTCCCCCAGTACTCATTACCAATAGTGCTG
Source organism: Desmonostoc muscorum LEGE 12446 (assembly GCF_015207005.2). GTDB lineage: Bacteria > Cyanobacteriota > Cyanobacteriia > Cyanobacteriales > Nostocaceae > Nostoc > Nostoc muscorum. The sequence goes on along the minus strand of NZ_JADEXS020000001.1, from coordinate 5,052,034 downwards.
CGGAGAGGGCGTGGGTGAGGACTAACAATAGTGCTGCTTCGTCTTGTTGCACTCCCACAGCGATGAATACTAAACCCATGTATGCACTGACAGAATAAGATTGACAGCGTTTCATATCGATTTGAGCGATCGCTATTAACGAAGCACCAAGCGCCGTCACTGCACCAATCCCTACCATTGCTGAGGAAACTAAAGGCGACAGGCTTAACACCGGTTGCAGTTTAATCAACACCCATGCACCACTAGCAACTACTACCGAATTCCGCAAAATCGTACTGGGAACAGGGCCTTCCATCGCCTCATCCAACCACAGATGCAACGGGAACTGGGCACATTTACCCATCGGTCCCGCAATTAAAGCTAAACTCACCAATCCGATTACTGTTGGGTTGACATTGGCTGTACTCGCCCACTCCGCTAATTCTGTGTAATTCCAAGTTTCAGCTAGAGGCCATAACCCCAACACACCCATCAGCAAGAATAAGTCTCCCACCCGTTTGGTTAAGAAAGCATCTCTTGCACCTGTGACAACCAAAGGCTGACTAAACCATAAACCGACTAACAGGTACGTTCCCAGCGTCAGAATTTCCAAAATTACATAGCTGAAGAACAAGTTATTACACAGAACAAGGGCGCAAAGTCCTGCTTCAAATAATCCCAATAGGGAATAGAAGCGTCCCCAACCCCAATCCATTTCCATGTAACCGATGGCATAAATCTGCGCCAGCAAATTCAAGCCAGTGATCACGACTAAAGCGCCGACACTAATGGAAGAAATATCCAAAGCGATGGTCAAGTCTAAACCAGCGGTAGATAACCAAGGGATAAATACTTCTTGGGGTGGATAGTTCCAAGTTGCTTGTAAAGCGATCGCACTATGTACAAGAGCGAAAAATGTCATTACCAAGTTGACATAGCCCGCTGGTCTTGGTCCTGTTTTCCGAATTATCCCCGGTGACCAAGGCACCGCTAACAACCCACCTATTAAGGCATAGCACGGAACTAGCCAAACAGTCTCTAGTAGAAACTGAGCCATCAATCAACCTCTATAAATTTCATCAAAATTTCGCGGTTTTGAATCAACTTGAGTTGATCCCTGTAAACCTAGCATTCGCAAATCAGGCGAATTTATATTTATTTAATCTTGTTAAAAATAGCTTACCCTTATATGCGTCCAAATGGAATTACTTTATTTAAATAAATCTAAGATAATTATGGTAATTAAATCTTATATGTTTACCATTGATTACATAAATAATAGCTATTACTTTTTATCTATGAATTGGGCGTGGTATTAACCTATAGTCATCATTAGTTTTATCGATTGACATTAAATAGGGGCGTACAGCTAGCCCTATGCCCCTATTTAATAGACATTTAAAGGAAAAGAGACGTGATTCATTGGGTCTCTACAAGTCAACTAAATGTAAACTATACTTCTGCAATTTTGTCAATCTGCCAAAAATTAGAAATAATAACAGGCGCTTGGTCAAATTGGCTGATGGGGGCGGGTTTCATGTCCCGGTAGTCCAGGAGTTGGACGAGAATGAGGTAGGCGATCGCTAAAATAACAGAAATCGCACCTGTAAGAATGGCAACTAATTTTGAACGACTCATCAGTATTTCCTATAATGCAAGTTATTGTACTTTAGCTAATATCTACGATTTCCAAGATTAATCTGTCTGATGTATAAAATCTCTTTATTTTTCTCTGTGTCCTTTACGCCTCTGTGGTATGAAAGTTATTTATTTGACCACTCCAGCCGCAGATAACACACAGATAAGAGGTTAGGGACTTCCAAGGCAAAAAATATTCCATAGTAGGTTAGCACAGCTGTGCTAACCGAAAAATGTACAAATAATTTGGGATAATTTATTTTCTGGAAGTCCCTTACAGAGAAACTTATTTTCGATAATTTTTATCCACCTTCAAAAGCCAAAAAGCTTATCTACTAACTATTTCACAATCCAAAATAGTATAAATTTCCCTTAAGCATCGGCTAAAACTCCAGCAAGCTGATGGGTACACTAACTCTAACAAACTAACTGGGATAGTATTAACCCACTTTTGAGGAGTATCCAAACTATGCTGACGCTTTCCGGCTATCAAGTCATTGAACAAATTTACGAAAGTAGTAACTCTGTAATATATCGAGGCTACCGGGAAGCAGATAACAAACCTGTAATTCTCAAAACTCTCCGAGATATTTATCCTTCGCCAGAAAGCATTGCTTGTTATCAGCGGGAATATCACATTATTCACAATCTCCATCTTTCAGGAGTTGTCCAAGTTTACGGTTTGTAAATTCATCAACAACGACCAGTTTTAGTATTAGAAGACTTTGGTGGTAGTTCGTTATCTCAATTGCAGTTAGCTGGAAAAATAGAGTTAGAAGAGTTTCTCCAGTCGGGTATTTATATTGTTGAAAACCTTAGTTTCTGGAGTTTAGACTAGTCTAAACTCCAGAAACTAATGATGCTGGATTAAGGGTGATTCAGTACATTCGGGAGGAATTGAAAAATCAGATTGTGCGGGTGATTTTACGCACAGGACAACCAGGAGATGCGCCAGAAGAATCGGTGATTTTGAACTATGATATCAATGACTATAAGCTGAAGATAGAACTGACTCGCCAAAAATTAATTACAACTGCGATCGCTGCTTTAAGGTCATACCGCGATTTAATCACCATCGAACAACAAACAGCACAATTAACTAAAGCATTGCACGATTTACAACAGACACAATACAGTCTCGTGCAACAAGAAAAAATGTCAGCACTGGGTAGCCTCGTTACAGCCATCGCCCACGAAATTAACAACCCAATTAACTTTATTGCAGGTAACCTCAAACCTGCTGAGAATTATATTCAAGATTTATTAGGATTAATCAAACTTTATCAGCAAACCTTTCCCCATCCAGGAGCAGAAATTGAGGAAGCGATCGCCACAATTGATTTAGACTACCTCCAAGAAGACTTGCCCAAACTCATCTCCTCCCTAAAAGAAGGAAGCGATCGCATCCGTGGTATTAGCACCAGTCTCCGCACCTTCTCTAGAGGAGATAGCGATCGTCAAGTTCCTTTTAATATTCATGAAGGCATTGACAGTACACTACTCATCCTCAAACACAGATTAAAAGCCAATGAACATCGTCCCGTAATCGAAGTAGTCAAAGATTACGGCGTTCTACCTCAAATAGAATGCTTTCCTGGACAACTCAACCAAGTATTTATGAATATCCTCGCCAACGCCATTGATGCCTTAGAAGAAGCTAATAAAGAGCGTAGTTTCCAACAAATCAAAGACAATCCCAATCGGATCACAATAAAAACTACCCTGTCTGAAGATCGGCATCATATCCTCATCCACATTCAAGACAACGGACTAGGAATATCGGAAAACGTCAAGCAAAAATTATTTGATTACTTATTCACTACCAAACCAGTAGGCAAAGGCACAGGTTTAGGATTAGCAATTTCCCGACAGATTATCGAAGAAAAACATAGCGGCAAACTCACAGTCACATCTGAGTTAGGCAAAGGCACAGAATTGGCGATCGCCATTCCAGTGCTGAGTGGGCAGTAGGGAGTGGGGGATGAGGGAGCAGGGGAGGCAGGGGAGGCAGGGGGGGAAATAAACAATGCCCAATGCCCCATGCCCTAATTCCAATCCTGTTCATCTTTCTTGCCGCGACTTTTATAAATACCGCCCAAGTCGTGTAGTTGGCGAGTTTTTTCAAAAAGCTGGGCTTCCGTCAAACCCCACTGCTGCAAGACTTTATCCAAATCTTTTTGAATGTCTCTCGCCCCTGGAAAGCCTTGATAACGAATTCGCAATCTAGCTAATTCTGCTAAATTATATTCTGTCGCTTGTTGAGCGAGTAAGATATCAATAAGGGGACGATCGCGGTTATAAAGAGGATGTTGTTGATCTTTTCCGCCCATTGCTTCACTCATCGTGAGTCCTGAGTATCAAGTGCTGAGTCCTGAGTTTTTAGTTTATCTGACAAAGGGGCATTGAGAGTGCTGAGTTATGAGTGCTGAGTTAGGAGTTATTATTCTCCCTCACTCCCCACACTCCCTCATCTCCCTCATCTCCCCCACATCCCCCACTCAGCACTCCCAATGCCCCAGACGGCAACTACACCTGAGGTCTTACGGCTCTCACCACTGCCAGTTAAATTTAAATAAAGTTACATTAGTTCTTAAGAAAATACAAAAATCTTTAGATGAGGGTGAATTTTATCTCACCCAAAGTCGAAGCAGCAAGGGAGCAAGAACCCGCTATGTTTGAACACTTCACTTCCGAAGCCATTAGAGTAATTATGCTAGCTCAGGAGGAAGCACGTCGCCTGGGACACAACTTCGTAGGAACTGAACAAATTCTCCTGGGTTTGATGGGAGAAGGAACTGGGGTTGCTGCTAAAGTGCTGGCCGAATTAGGCGTTACTCTCAAAGACGCACGCCGCGAGGTAGAAAAAATTATTGGCAGGGGTTCTGGCTTTGTACCACCAGAAATTCCTTTTACTCCCAAGGTAAAAAGCCTCTTTGAGCAATCGTTTAAAGAAGCTCATAGTTTGGGACAGAATTACATTAATACTGAACACTTACTCTTAGGATTAACCGAGGCAGGCGAAGGTGTGGCCGCCAAAGTACTGCAAAATCTAGGGGTTGACTTCAAGAGTGTCCGCAGTGCGATTATTCGCCGTTTGGGTGAAAATGCGCCGGCTTTCGCTGGTGGTGGTAATCAAAAGCGCACCCAAACGCTAACTATGGAAGAGTTTGGCAGAAATCTGACCAAATTAGCACAAGCAGGCCAACTTGACCCTGTAGTCGGTCGTGAGAAGGAAATCGAGCGTGCTGTCCAAATTCTCGGTCGCCGCACTAAGAATAACCCAGTATTGATTGGGGAACCAGGAGTTGGTAAAACTGCGATCGCTGAAGGTCTAGCTCAGCGTATTGTTAATCAGGATGTTCCCGAAACTTTACAAGATAAGCAAGTCATCAGCCTCGATATGGGGTCTTTGGTGGCTGGAACTCGCTTCCGTGGAGATTTTGAAGAACGGATCAAAAAGGTCGTGGAAGAAGTCCGTTCTGTGGGCAATATCATCTTGGTGATTGACGAAATTCACACCTTGGTTGGCGCTGGTGGTACAGAAGGCGGTTTGGATGCAGCTAACATCCTCAAACCCGCTTTGGCACGGGGTGAACTCCAGTGTATCGGCGCAACCACCCTCGATGAATATCGCAAGCATATCGAACGTGATGCTGCCTTAGAGCGTCGTTTCCAACCGATTATGGTCGGTGAACCATCAGTAGAGGAAACCGTACAAATTCTTTACGGCTTGCGCGGTGCTTATGAACAGCACCATAAAGTCACAATTTCTGACGCGGCGGTGGTAGCAGCAGCCAAGTTGTCAGACAGGTATATTAGCGATCGCTTTTTGCCAGATAAAGCAATAGACTTGATTGATGAAGCTGGCTCCCGCGTTCGTTTGCGGAACTCTCAAAGTTCTCCCAATAAAGAACTCAAGCGCGAACTCGCTGGCGTTACCAAAGCCAAAGAAGCAGCAGTCAGAGTCCAGGATTTTGACAAAGCCGGACAACTGCGCGACCAAGAATTGGAACTCACAGCCCAACTCCAAGCTGGCACATCAGAAAACGATAAATCTGTCAATGCTACTGTAGTTGACGAAGAAGACATCGCCCAAATCGTGGCTTCTTGGACTGGTGTACCAGTCAACAAACTAACTGAATCTGAATCAGAGTTGCTGCTGCACTTAGAAGACACTCTGCACCAGCGGCTCATCGGTCAAGAGCAAGCAGTTACATCTGTATCTCGTGCCATCCGTCGCGCCCGCGTCGGCTTAAAAAATCCCAATCGTCCCATCGCTAGCTTTATCTTTTCTGGCCCCACTGGCGTTGGGAAAACAGAATTGGCTAAAGCCTTGGCTGCTTATTTCTTTGGTTCGGAAGAAGCGATGATTCGCTTAGATATGTCCGAATACATGGAAAGCCACACCGTCTCCAAATTAATTGGTTCGCCTCCTGGTTATGTAGGATACGATGAAGGCGGACAGCTAACTGAATTAGTGCGGCGCAAACCATACTCAGTGCTGCTTTTCGACGAAATCGAAAAAGCGCACCCCGATGTATTCAATATGCTGCTGCAAATCTTGGATGACGGTCAACTTACTGATGCCAAAGGTCGGAAAGTGGACTTCAAGAACACGCTAATCATTTTGACCTCTAACATCGGTTCCAAGGTGATTGAAAAAGGTGGTAGTGGTTTAGGCTTTGATTTTGACACTCAAGCGGACGCTAGTTACAACCGCATTCGCAACTTGGTAAATGAAGAAATGAAGGCTTACTTCCGTCCTGAGTTTCTCAACCGTCTCGATGAGATTATCGTCTTCACCCAGCTTTCTAAGGATGAAGTCAAGCAAATTGCTGAAATTATGCTCCGTGATGTTGCTAAGCGCTTAACGGAAAAAGGAATCATTTTAGAAGTTAGCGATCGCTTCAAAGAACGTGTGGTACAGGAAGGCTATAACCCCAGCTATGGTGCCAGACCATTACGCCGAGCAATTATGCGCCTTTTAGAAGATTCTCTCGCCGAAGCAATGCTATCTGGTGAAATTATAGATGGAGACACAGCGGTTATCGATGTTGACGATGACTCTCAAGTAAAAGTCCAAAAATCAGCAAAACGAGAGTTGCTATTGGCAAATGTTGGCTAATATTTATACCTAATCACTTTTTGGTGTAATATTTTAGGAACACTCTAGCCTCTTGCTTAGGCAGAGGCACAAACAGGGGCATCTCAGACAAACATCAAGTGAAATGGTATTATATGCTTCACCTCTGGTAGAAATACCAGGGGCTTTTTTTAGGATATTTTCTGACGGACACTTCTGCTGGAGTTATACCAATTCCCTAAAATTCGGCAACAGATTTAAACCTTGAAACCTAGATACAATCTGAATTTCACAAATTGCGTAGCTTGCTTCTCACGCCTTGGCGAGTATTACAAATTGCGAATTGGTATTAATAACGCTTCTAAATCATTAGCGGCCGCTTCATTATCTAATGAAAACCCTTACACCCCTACACCCAGTCTCAATAGATAATCTTTGTGCGTAAGTCCTGATGATACAGCGTATTTCAGGTAAATGAAGTACACGGGTAGGGGCACAACATGTTGTGCCCCTACGATTATCTGTACCTCACTAACTTGCAATCTGCTGTAATCATATAAAGCTATTCGACAAAGACATTAAACTTTATGCTTATTTAAAGTCACCCAACTCCTACCAAAGGCTGGGTTATTTCAAGTTTCTGACGTGGCGATCGCCCTGTCAACAGTTCCACTACATCCATCCCATTACCAATTACACCCGGTACACTGGGATACCCAGCACTCGCCCCTACCAAAAACAGGTTCGGTAATTCCGTCACATATCCCAGACGATTTAAACCAACTTGTTTCGGCACTAATTTTGCACCATAAATATTACCCTGGGGTTGTCCGAGATAAAATTCGCTGGTGGTGGGTGTACCGTAAACTTTCATTCGGGCGTAGTTATCTACATCTGGAATCAAATCTCGCACACTTGTCATCATCTGCTGATAAACTTCCCGCTTTCTGGTTTTATAGGCTTTTGGGTTGGTTTTATGCAGATATTCAAATGGTTCATAGGAACAGACGGTAGCAATCTCTAAAATGTGATGTCCCTCTGGCGCCATCCCTGGTTCGCTGGATTTCATCGTTGGACACGAGAGGAAAATCCACGGATGGCTGAGATCTCCCTGCAATTGTTGTTGGTATTCTTTGTTGAGGTTGCCTGTGGGATAATACCAAGTATTCCAGTTACCGATGCCGTAGCGTTGAGGATCGAAGCGGCTATCTAAACCCAGGTAAATATTAAAAGCACTCGCTGAGTATTCGTAATGGGTAAGGCGTTGACGTTCTTTGTGACTCAAAGCCTCAGAATCGTGCATTAACTCTACTGTTAATTTGGGGTCAAGGTCGCTGATATAAGCTTTGCTGGCTCGATAAGTGATTCCATCGGCAAGTACGCTATGAACACTGTGGTTGCTAACTTGAATATGGTGAACTCGGTTTGAATACTTAATTACACCTCCACCTGCGGTAATTACGTCCGCAATAGTGTCAACAAGGTGTTTAAAGTGATGTTTTGGATAGTAAGCGCCTTCTGAGTAGTCCCAAACGAGGGAAGTATGGGTGAGTAGGGCAATTTCTTCTGGAGGTAGCGCATAGTCGCCACTTTGTCCCGCCAACACTGCTTGCAGTTTAGGTGATAATCTCACATCGTTATACAAATCTTGTAGTGTCCACTTCCGCTTGCAAAATAAATTAAAATATTTTGGTAACTTCAACCAATCAGATAATTTGCGATCGAACCAGCGTACTTCCTGTACCAAGTTGCGAATTTCTTGGTGGAGTCGCTGAATTTCATCGCAGTAAAGGTTAATAGCACCAGCTTCTTCTGAAAATGTGGAAAGTAAACGCGATCGCAGATTATCCCACCCCAAAGGAATTTTAAAATCTACCTCTGGTGTAATGACGCGATCGATACAGTCACGATCGAGGCTATTAAAGGGTATATCTTGACCAATATAGTCGAGAAATTGGCCTATAGTCTGACCAGAACCACATTGAGAAATGTAATGAACGTCGGCACAAAAACTGTATTCTCCATAATCAAAGGTGTGACAGCATCCACCAGGTAGATAATGTTGTTCTAAAACTGCTACTCGGTAGCCTTGTCGGGTTAAACAAGCTGCGGCGGAAAGTCCACCCAATCCGGCTCCTAGAATCACGTAATCGAAGATTTCCATCTCAGCCTCCTCTGGCAATATTGATTTATCTTGATTTCGGTGTTATGGTTTTTTATCACCGTTTTTACTTGTAAAAATGCCAAAATACTCAGTATTTTTTCACCTAGTTTTGCAGTTTTCACTAAATGAAAATCAGGTAGAAGAACCATTCAGTAGAAAGTGTAAGTATTTTTATCGGCGATCGTGGTAATTCCATCATCCCCAATTTTTTTAATATTTAGCTGCTGCACTTTTGGCTCAACAGACTAGTTCACATTTAGATGCCCTGAGGGATGTTTAAAGTAGCCACATAATTTAACTGCAAATCTTTGTGAAAATTTGCAGATAGTTAGCAGGCGATAATTTAATAATCTAAGCTTTTTTATTCATCCTTTATGTATTTAGATTATCTAAGCTGGCAATAATTGTTTGACGATGTTTGCTTTTCTTTATAAAAACTGCTTCTAGTTGAAATTAGCTAAAATGATACTTTTTAGATAACTAAATAAACTAAAAAAAAGATGATTTTTATTAACTTAAAACCTAAAAATTCACCATTAAATTTTAGAAAATCATCCTGACAATCACAAAAACTATAATATTGCATCTGCTGTTGCGTAGATTACAATTGACTAATGACCAATGCCCCATTTGCACCACTTGTAGGACAACAACAAGCCATAGAATTGCTCACTCAAGCTGTCAGACAAAACCGGGTTGCTCCAGCTTATTTATTTGTGGGGCCTGATGGTTTAGGTAGAAGTTTAGCAGCTAGGTGCTTTGTAGAATTGCTATTTTCTAGTGATATGGGAATCACTACAGCTTTACAAAACCGTTTGCGTCAAGGTAACCACCCGGCTTTGTTGTGGGTGCAACCAACCTATCAATACCAAGGACAACGATTTACAGCAGCACAAGCAGCTGAGAAAGGACTTAAGCGTAAGGCACCACCTGTAATTCGACTAGAGCAAATTCGGGAAATTACTGAATTTCTGAGTCGTCCACCTTTAGAAGCACCAAGGAATGTGGTAGTGCTAGAAGAAGCCCAAACAATGGCAGAAGCTGCGGCGAATGCTTTACTTAAAACTTTAGAAGAACCAGGACAAGCAACGTTAATTTTAATTGCACCTACACCTGAGTCTGTGTTGCCAACTTTGGTGTCACGCTGTCAACGCATTCCTTTTTATCGCTTAGATGCACAGTCTTTAGCTGTTGTACTCACACAAACAGGTCATGAAGAAATTTTGCAACATCAAGCAGTATTGAGCATAGCAGCTGGGAGTGCGGGAAGTGCGATCGCTTCTTATGAGCAATTACAAGCTATTCCCCGAGAATTACTGGAAGATTTAAAAAAAGCCCCCAAATCTTACCGCAACGCTTTGGAGTTAGCCAAGAAAATTGATAAAGATTTAGATACAGAAGCACAACTGTGGTTAGTTGATTATCTTCAGCAATTTTACTGGCAGCAGTGGCATCAAGCCAAGGCGATCGAGCAGCTAGAACAAGCTCGTAAATACTTACTCGCTTACGCTCAACCACGGCTAGTCTGGGAATGTTTACTTTTATCCATATTTGAACCTCACACGACTTGAAGTCGCGTGATTCCTGTTTCAACGATCTGTGCCTGAATTACTCCAGGTCTTACAAGTTCTCCACAGGCGTTTATAGTCTCCGGCGCACCGACGGCGACTTTTAAACAAGTACCTAAAAAATCTAAGTATGTTTAACCTCTGTACCTTAAAGATTTTACCTACTAGAGGATCGATACAAAAGTATCTATTTCCTAGTAGAACCCTATATCTTTAGTTGTCGTGGTTCAGTTTGGCTTGGTTTTCGCTATATCGTAATTTTAACCCAACATGGAGCGCCTACTGATGACTATAAGTCACGAGTGTGCGGCTTGCAGAAATGAAAAATAAACCAGCAATCAGAATTGGTGAATGTTTCCTCTAGCCCACTGTCCAGCCCCCAGTCCCTTTGAGTTCACAACGACTGTCAACTAATTAATCATTTTTATTTATGGAATTAAAAAAAAAAAGTAATTGTTTCTATGGTTGAAAGTCTTTAAAGTGGAGTTAGCCGGTCAACAATCAGTTGATTGTCAAGTTTTTCTTAGCAATAGCTTAGGGAAATAGACTCAGTGACTTTGTATATTTAGGTGTGAGTTTAAAATATTACGCCTGTGGTAATCTCTAACAAATCAGAATACGCACTTCTAGCCCTGTTAGAGTTGGCAACTTGCTACCCTAACGGTGACGCCTTGCAAATTCGAGAGATAGCAGCATTACAAGACATACCAAACCGCTATTTAGAACAACTCCTGGCAACATTAAGGCGTGGAGGTTTAATTAAAAGTATACGCGGAGCCAAAGGTGGCTATGTTTTGGCACGAGACCCCAGGACAATCACAGTACTAGATGCTTTTTCCTGTATGGAAGGGTCAGAAGCTGTTGTCTCTACTTGTGAACCGCCTCCCACTACGGTAGAAGGTGAGCTAATTCAGGAAGTTTGGCAGGAAGCACGTCAAGCTGCTAACTGTGTATTGGAAAAATACACACTCCAAGACCTTTGTGAACGGAGAGCAATCCGACAACAGAAGGAACTGATGTATTATATTTAGCTAAGGGTGCGTTAGGACTAATATCCATAACGCACCATTTTATATTTTTGGTGTTGTACTCTCAGCAATAACCCACCAGACAAAACTGTTCCATAAGCATTTGCTTAGGCAATACCAGTTCCTTGAGCAAGAAGTATTGAAAAATTTGTGATCTCAAATGTCTAACTAGACATTTTTTATGGTGTAATCCTTATTAAAAGTAATAATGATATAGCCTGTGAGGCTGTTATATGTCTGAAATAAATTCTCAACAGTCAATTAATAATGCTGCTACTGTTGTCGAAAGGTATGCAGCAGGAAAACGAGATTTTAGTAAAGCAGAATTAGGTAATGCTGACTTACAAGGTATTAATTTGAAAGGATCTGACCTCAGCTATGCTGATTTGAGTCAAGCTAATTTGAGCGGTGCTAATTTAAGAGGAACTGATTTGAGCTTTGCCGATTTGAGTCAAGCTAATTTGAGAGATGCCGATCTTAGAGGAGCATTGTTAATGTCAGCTAATCTCCGCCAAGCTGATCTTAAAGGAGCGAACCTGGAAAAAGCAGACTGCGATCGCAATACCCATTTTCCCGAACATTTCGACCCAGCCAAAGCCGGTATGCAAATTAAATTTGAAGATTAATTAATTTTAACCTAACGCCGAAGTCCCCACCCTCAACGAATCAGCGTACTTGCCTCAAGGTAGAAGATATTGTTGCCAAAAGAATTCTATTTTAGTGAAAATCCGATCTATGAGGTTGACGATGGAGGCGAAGAGTACAAACCTCAACCGACGGACACCCCTGATTATTGCGGGAATTGTTCTTGGTTTGGGTCTTGGAGGGTTTATTGATGGGATTCTACTGCATCAGTTACTCCAGTGGCATCACATGTTGAGCAACATTCGACCTCTGACAAATGTTGCCAATCAAGATTTGAACATGGTATGGGACGGCTTATTCCATGCTTTCGATTGGCTATTAACCGTAGTAGGAATCATCTTACTATGGCGTGCCGGAGGGCGTGATGATGTTCCTTGGTCATCACAGACATTTTTTGGTTCAATACTGATTGGTGCTGGCTTATTCGACTTACTTGAAGGACTGATTGACCACCAAATTCTTGGTATCCATCATGTTAAACCAGGTCCAAATCAGTTAGCTTGGGATGTAGGATTTCTTGCATTCGGTGCGCTACTTGCCTTTATCGGCTGGATAATGATAAAAAAAGAGTCAACAGTTAGAGAATAGGCCATTGGGCACTTGTACTGAGCGTACCCCTGCGGGTAAGCAAGCTACGCGTAGCTTCTGTACGAGAAGCCGTTGGCGCAGCCTTTCGTAGAAAAGTATGGGGTATGGAACATTGAGAGTGTGGGAGAGGTGGGAAGCTTTTTTATACTCCCCACACTTGCCCCTCGCCCCCACTTCCCCCACTCCCTCATCTCCCTGACTCCCCACTCCCCACTCCCCACTCCCCCTTATGTCCACAGATGCTTTTGAAAAAACTAGCTGGAATTGGCAGCTTTCTCAATTCCAACAACAAGTAGGAGAATGGTGGGAATACCAGTTTTACCGCTTGGAAGGCGCTTTGCCAGAATTACCCGGTGGATGGTCAATTAGCCCCTGGGTAGGTGAGTTACTGAAATTTCTGTTTTGGCTGATATTAGGTTTATTTGTAGCTTGGGTGGGTTGGCGGTTATGGCGAGAATTCAGCCCTTATCTATATTCTTGGCTGAGTAGAGGTAGCAATTTCACTGATTGGGGTGTGAAAAATCGGTCTGATGAATCATCCATTGCCGTTTTATTGGAGCGATCGCAACAATTTTATCGTCAAGGTAACTACCGTGAAGCTTGCCGTTGTCTTTATTTAGCAATGTTACAGCATTTGCATCAGCAAACCGTTGCACCCCACAAACTCAGCCGTACAGATGGAGAATATCTGCAATTACTGCGATCGTCTGTGAGTCCCATACAGCCTTATGAAACTTTAATTACCACTCACGAGCAATTATGTTTTGGTAATGCCGAAATTTTACCAGACAACTACGAGCAGTGTCGGCAAGCTTATCGAGAAATTTCGCCAGAATAGTCTGTAATTACACCATGTCTCGCTTTAGTGAGATAGAACGTGGGGGCGCATAGCTATCATTGGTGTCAACTTAAGCTCAAACAGTTGTCCCACAAACGTTTTACCCCTCCCCGCAAGCGAGGAGGGGAGCGTTTGCGTTAGCAAATGCGGGGTGGGGTTCTTTATTTTTGATTTATGCAAGAGGTCTATTAAGGATGACACTCGTGTGGGCGGGCAACGGCCGACTTGAACGAAGTGTCCGTTGAGTTTCCTCACCAATGCAGAGGTCGATATCTCTAGAGGTGTTAAGATTGCAAAAATCAAATAGGAGTCCTATAACTATTGCAAATGTACCCAATTACCATACTTCTTTAGCTTTGATTATTAAGCATATCCATAGCTATTCTTAAACTAGCTTTCATGCGATTAAATGCTTGTGCTAAACCACCAATTTCATCATTAGATATCTCTTCAAAATCGGCAGTCATGTCACCAGTGCTGACTTTTTGTGCAATTTTTTCTATTCTTTTTATTCGTTGAATTACGGCTTTATTGATTAAGAAGTTAATCAATAAAATTATGATCCCAAAGATAGTAATCAAAAGTCCCATAATCAATATCCAAGTCCGTTTAGCATTGGCAAAAATTTCTTCTGAAGGAACAGAAATTATTTGGGCAGAAACAATTTGATTGAGTTGCCAGCCAAAACCATTTTCTGAGCCATAAGTTGCCAGCTGACTCTTAGGAGCCTGATCTGGTGTAGAATGACATCGCAAACATTTTTCTTGTGTAATCTTTAGTGGTCGAGCAATATAAAATACTTCGCCTTCTGACAAGTTGCGAAAACCAGTAATTTCTTGAGTATTGGGTTCCTGGCGAAAACGCTCTACAAGTTGAGTTTCAAAACTATCGGCTTTATCTACTAAATTTGTCGGATTAAGTGTGGCGTCTTTATGAAAAAAGTTTTTATATTCAGGTTTTTTACGAAAATTCTCAAAAACTTCTTTAGAAGAAAAAGTTGGCACCACTTCAGGCATGAAGGTTGGGTTAGTATCTAGTCTAGGTTCCAATAAGGGATCTATACGATTTTGTGTATAGTTTCTAACTGCATTCACCATTTGGATGAGAATCTGCGCTTGAGAAGCTACTTCATTTTGCGCTCTCCCCTGAAGTACACTGGATAAGGCAACACCACTTCCCAAAATACTGACGATGAAAACTAATATTAAAAGTAAATTAAATTTTGCACCTATTTTTAAGTTTTTTAACGTAATGTTGTTTAACATAACCTAACCAACGAAGGTAGTATATGAGCTTGTTTAATATCTATTTATACCTGTTATAAAACTGTTGTTCGATGAATTAATAAATATTAATTTTTTGTTGTGATTTTACCTATTTAAGCAGTAAGAAAGCTGATTTAAATTAGTTCTCAAACCCAAGTTATTTCCTCAATCATAATTAGTGATGTTTTTGCGATTTCCCCGTCGTTTATTTCTGTTTAATCTACTAGGTTTGACATTTGCTAGTTGTCAATCAAGACGACCCTTTCAAGGCACATTGACTATTGGCGTTCTTAACTATGGTGGAGGCGAACAAATAATTAACCAATATGCTAAATTTAATAGTTACTTGGGTGAAAAAACCAACTCAATAATTCAGCTAGAGCCTGCTTTTAACGAAAATAAAGCAGTTGAGCGCCTTGATGCTCGTGCTTGGTCGTTGGTATTTGCTCCACCGGGTTTAGCGGCGATTGCGATCGCGCGGTACCAATATGTTCCTCTGTTTCCTTTAATAGGTATTAATAATTTGCGTTCAATTTTCGTTGTTCGCAAAGACAGTTCAATATCCGACTTAAAACAACTACAGGGTCAAACAGTGGCTTTGGGTCAGTTAGGTTCGGCAACAGGATATTACTTTCCACTTTACAACCTTTATGGTATAACACTGGCTGAAATATTGTTTGCACCGACACCAAAAGCAGCGCTGGAATTGGTAGCTCAAGGAAAAGCTAGCGCCTGTGCAGTTTCGGAGGCTGAATTGAGTCTCTACGCTTCACAGTTTAGTCAGACCGAGTTCCGCATACTTTTTAAAGACCCTCACTATGTACCATTAGGTGTGGTTTTGATTGGGCCGAATGTAGAACGTAACCGTCAAGAATTCATCCGCAAAGTAATGAGCGAGTCACCTTCAGGCTTAGCTCAAGAAGTTGGCTATGTCCCCAATGGACAAGTACCGGATTACAAATATATGATTTCTGTAGTCGATCGAGTCAGTTCAATTGCTTCTAATTTGCAAAATAAACCTGTGCGTTTATTTGAATCAAAACCGCCAACAAACCCTTAAGAAAAATGGGGAGTGGGGAGTGGGGAATAGGGAGTAGGGGAAGAAAGTGTTTGTTTGATTTATAAAAGGTGGGGCGCTTTTAACTAAGAATTCCCAGGTTGCTGTAGACTTCGATTAAATTGCCATCAGGATCGCGAAAATGAGCTGTGCGGATTCCCCAATCTGGACGATCTATTGGTTGAGTGACAACGATCGCATTACCATCTTTGACTTGTTTATGGACTTCATCCACGTTATCGACTGCGAAAATCAAGACAATTTTATCTCGATTGGCAACATACGAAGGCTGATCGATTCTTGGGACTACTTCGGCCATTAATTCTTGTTTGAACAAACCGAGCTTGATATGTCCAGTATTAAACTCAGCATATCCGCTATTTTCGTCGCCCCAATCGACATCAAATTTTAGCAGATCTCGGTAGAACAGAAAAGAATCTTTGTAGTTGGAGACTAGCAGTCTCAAGTGTGTTAGCTGAAGCTTCATAGTGGCCTTAGTCTACTAACTGTGAATTCTAGGTTCTGGATGCAAAGTTGCCAGCAACTCACTTTCGACGGTTGCCAATTCATCAAGGCGTTGCATGACGATTTCTTTGTCGAAATAAGTAGCAGCTAAAACCCAATATATACCGTAGTGGCGTGCTTCGGATGCCATCAGTCCACGATAAAATTTTGCTAATTCTGGCTCTGGACAGTGAGCAGCTAATAATCCCAGGCGTTCATGACTCCGAGCTTCTATTAAGCCAGTGACTAGTAAGGAATCCAAAAATCGCTGGGGTTCTTGGGGGCGTACAGCAGCTTTTAAACCTGCGCCGTAGGGAGGTGGTGGTAGGGGAGCAAGGGGAATGTTCCGCCGTTCTAACCATTGGTTAACTAGCTCAAAGTGTTCTAGTTCTTCACGGGCGATCGCTGTGAGCTCGCGTACCATTTTAGTATTGGAAGGGTAGCGAAACATAAAATTCAAGGCGACCCCTGCCGCTTTGCGTTCACAGTGGGAGTGGTCGAGTAAGATGATATCTAAGTTAGCAATCGCTTGTTCGATCCAAGCAGAACTCGTGGGCTGTTTCAGGGCGTTGATAGTCGGTAACTGAGTAAGCACAGAGTCACAAAACTCCAGAATTGCAATTTGGCTAAGTATCCCAGCAAATTGATTTTATATCATGTTTGCGACAATTCGGCAGTTTTTATTTCTTAAACAGTCACAGTTAATTTTATAGCTTAATCTTCTTGTTCCAAAATGCGTTTTGCCTCCAAAAGTTGCTGTTTGTGTTCGTCACTAACTGTCGGATATTTCAGATTTAGTTCTTCTAGTTTTGTGCAGATGATATTGGCAACTGCTAGGCGTGTAAACCATTTGCGATCGGCAGGAATAATATACCACGGTGCCCATTTTGTGCTGGTTTGGTTGAAAACTTCTTCATAAGCATCCATATAATCATCCCAAAAAGCTCTTTCCCGGACATCACTAGCTGAAAATTTCCAATGTTTTTCCGGCGATTCAATCCTTTGTAAAAAGCGCTTTTTCTGCTCTGATTTGGAGACATTCAGAAAAAACTTCAGAATAATTACACCATTCTCTACTAAATATTTTTCCAAGTTGTTAATTTCTTGAAAGCGCTGCTTCCATATTTGATTTCCTGAAGGAAATTTCGGTAGCTGTTGCTTTTTCAGCATTTCTGGATGGACACGAACCACTAAAACTTCTTCATAATATGAACGGTTGAATATACCAATTCGTCCTCTTTCTGGCAAAGCCTTTGTCGCTCGCCATAAGTAGTCATGGTCTAATTCTTCTGCACTAGGTTGCTTGAAACTAAACACCTGAAATCCTTGGGGGTTCACACCAGACATCACATGTTTAATTGTGCTGTCTTTACCAGCAGCATCCATTGCCTGAAAAATAATTAACAATGCATAGGTGTTTTGAGCATAGAGAATATTTTGGTAATTTGCTAATCGTTCAATATCTGCCTGTAATTTCATTACAGCATCAGTTTTTACATGAAAATCAGTTTTATAACCTGGGTCATAGTTTTTTTTCAGAGAAATCTTTGAACCTGGTGGAACAATAAAAGCATCATGATTCATCTATAAAATCTCCTCATTTTCGGCGTTTTGGGGTCGGACGCATAGCTTCACGACCCAAGATAAACATTCCCGCGATACCTAAACTGACAAACCAAACATATTGATACCAGTATTGGTGCATCTGCTCTAGTGCATTCAGTTCTGGATGCAAGGTGTTTAAGTATAACAGCAACACCAATATCATCAGCGCTCCAAAACCAATAAAGCTTAAGCCAACACCAATTCGTGCAGGTCGCAGTTCAAAATCACTAATATTGTCTAGGTCAATTTCTGACAGTTCTTTAAAAGAGTCATCTGCTAAAGATGAAGTTGTTTGTAATCTATTACTGAGTTTTGGTGGTAAAATCGGCACTAGTGTTGCTACAGTTGGGCGGCGTAACAAAGCCTCAGTATCTCGCAGGAGTTCTAGTGGCTTACGAGTAGTTGGTTGAGCAAAATCTATATTATCTGTAGCAGTTGGAGCCTTGGCTTTGCTTTCAAAATCCATAGCACGCCTTAGAAGAACCAGGATATACATAGCGTAGCGAATCAGGTGCAAAGGCGTCAAAATAATTCAGAATTCAGGAGTCAGAATTCAGGAGTACAGATAATTATAGGGGCATAACATGTTGTGCCCTTACCCGTGTACTTCATTTACTTGGGTATCCAAGTATTATTAATTCAGAATTCTGTTAGCGTAGCGGGGCGTAGCCCATTCTGAATTCTGATTAAGTTATTCATCCATCTCTTTTAATGTAGCTAATGCCGACGGAGATAAACGACTGAGATAGCGGAATATCCAGTATTTAACGATGGTATTTAACATTACAGGAAATGTAGCAATAAATAAATATATTGCACTCTCATTTGCTGCCAGACCTAAATGTTCTGCCAATACTTCTAGAATAATCTCCCACCCATGCGGTGAGTGGAATCCTACAAATATATCTGTAACAAGAATAATTAAAAATGCCTTAGCACTATCGCTAAGACCATAGACAATATTATCTATAAATGACTTAACAACTACAATTTCTCTTTTGCTCAGACTGATAACTAAGGCAAAAGAAATTAATGATATTAAGTCGGCAATAACATTACTAATACTGCTGTTACTTTTAAAGCGAAATTGTTCAGCAATCTCAAATGCTTTGTCTTTGATCTTTTCTTGTACTGCCTCTGATGATAGTTGTGGGGATTTATTCAGTAGATATTCAAACCTGAGTTCTGCTTGAAAATTCTGTAATTCATGGAGAGCCTCTTTTTCCATATCAGAATTGATGAAAATTTGAGTTGTATTGTCTCCCCTCATTCTTTCTACTATGGGATTTACTAAAAATTCTTTAGATAAATGCTGAGTTAAAAGAGGTACAAGAATTAGAATGAGAAAAAATCTGAGAGCAATTCTTGTCCTATTTCTAGACAATCGGTAATTTCTGGCAAAATTTTCTTCTGCATGGGGTGAAAAATCTCCTTTAATTACATTAATGCTTCTGCCAATAGACCCAGGAAAGACTCCAGTTTTTTCAAAGGGAGATGTAGTTTTAATATCATTGATGTTAGAGGAGTTTGGCTGTTTGTTGATTTTGCGCTGGCTAATTTCTAAGGGTTGAGAATTATTAAGTTGGTTTTTGATGCCGTACTTTTCTACAACTTCATCAATAACCTGCAATTTTTCTAGCAATACAGAATCGGAGATATCGATAATTGTCCGACTCAGTGTGAATTCTGCCAGTCTAATTTTGATAATAGTTAAGTTTTTATCAAGATATACTTGCCAATAAGACATGACATTTTCAGTATATTTTCCTGAAGCTGAAGAGATTTTATTCCCATCAAAATGTTCAGTTTCAATATTTTTAATTCTCTGAGCCGCTTGGTAAGCTTCTAAAAGCGACCTTTCTGGTGTATCTAAAAACCAACGGTTGGGCGATCGCAAATATTCTTTCAGCTTTTGATAAAGTAATTCTGCCCTGTCTGCGAATGACTTTTTCATTATATATATGATTAGTTTACAATATTTACAGATTTAACTAAGCATTAATAATGAGTAATATTTAGTGAAAGACATTATTAACTATTACCCAACACTTATTAGCTAAATCTGTTATTTTGATTGTACACCTATTAAAGGAGTAGGTACAGCCAAAGATCGATTTTCCAGGGTTCTCAACTCAACCGTATCAGCATCCTAAGCAAAATGATGAAAGTCAAGTTATTTGAGCAAAGATTGATAGGGATTGTCATAGCTTCGCTGAGTGCATTTACCACAACTGCAACCATGAATGAGCCTAGCTATGCTGGAGGTACAACTTTTTACTGTGGAAAGAGCAAGGGTGTACCTGTAACATTTGCGCGTACCCAAAATCGAAGAAACGTGCCAATGATTAAATGGAGTTCTCAAGATTACTTCCCCAAAGAATGGACAAATGAACGCCGTTGTAAAGAGGTATCTCGCAGATTTCAAAGGAGCTATGATAATGGTACGCTAAAGTACATCAAAACTGGAACGCTTAGAGGAGAAACAGTTGTATGCGCGGCTGCTAACCAAAATGCCACCTGTACAGATAGCACTTTGTTATTCACTCTCAAGCGTGGTAGTAATGCTAAGCTGACTATGCGAAGGCTATTAAATCGTCGGGGATTGGTAGCTGGGAATGTGTTGAATGAAACTAGTGAAGACACGGTAAATATCGATTTTGATGAATTCCTGAACAACGCTACAGATGAGCTAAATAGTGAGTCAAATTAAGATTCAGGTAATGTTTATCCGACGGGCTACCGCCTATGCCAGCAATTTTATATTACCTGTAAACTCACATGGATTGGCGTAAATTGACACTGGTTATTTCGATTGGCAGTTTATCGATAATACTGTCAGCATCGACACCAGTTATCAGTGTTTCTCCTCAATGTCAAAGCTTTGGTTGCAACACTTTTGTGTCGCAAAAACTTTACCAGCAAGCACAGTCTATCACGGTGAAAATTTTAGCAGCAGATTTCTTAGGCTCAGGAATTCTGCTGCAAAAGCAAGGTCTTAATTATACAGTTTTGACTAATGCTCATGTGTTAGAAGCAGGCGATCGCCCCTATCGCATTCAAACACCAGATGGTAACATCTATGCAGCTAATTTACCTGAAAATTTGAACTTTGGTAAAAATGATTTAGCTTTATTACAATTCCACAGCCAAGGCGCTATTTATGCTGTGGCATCCCTTGGTAATTCTCCAGTTGTGGGGGATGAAGTGTTTGCTGCGGGGTTTCCTGTGGCTGAAGATGGAACCCAGGTAAAAAGCTTGGCCTTGAATACAGGTAAAATTTCCTTGGTGCTACCCAACCCTTTAGAAGGAGGTTATCAACTCGGACACACTAATAATCTGGAAAACGGTATGAGTGGCGGCGCACTATTAAATCGTCGCGGCGAAGTTGTAGGCGTAAATGGGATGCAGGCTTATCCTCTGTGGGATGCACCTTCTGTGTTTCAAGATGGTATGAAAGCAGATGAACAATTACATAAAATGATTATTCGCCTCAGTTGGGCTGTGCCAATTAAAACATATATGATTTCTTCTTTGTCTTTTGTAAATACAAATGATTATTAGTAAGACGAAGTTGTTTAGGGCACGGCAGTACCGTGCCCCTACGAGAAATCATCTGTATCAAAGTTTTCGTGAACTGGTATCACAACTAAAATAGGACTGCCATAGCGCAATAAAAATTCATAACAGATGATAACAACTATTAAAAAATAAATTTATGAAATTTGATTATCTGCTTACGCCAGCAATTATCGGAATAACAATCACCCTTATACAACCGCAATTTGCTACGGCACTATCCTCAACTGAAGTGGGTAAAATCGCTAAAGCAATCACAGTACTCATTGACAATAAAAATGGTTCCGGGACTGGGGTAATTATTCAACGAAAAGATAATACTTACACGGTTATCACTGCTAAACATGTAATTGAAACTCAAGCTAAATATGAAATTGTCACCCCAGATAATCAACGCTATCAATTAAATTACGACACTGTAAAAAAACTGCCAGAAGTAGATTTAGCCGTTGTGCAGTTTACCAGCAGTCAAAATTACACCGTTGCTAAAATCGGCAACTCAAATGCAACCACAGAAGGTACTACAGCTTATGTGGCTGGTTTTCCCCAAGCGACGGCAGCAATTTCTAGCACAATTTACAATTTTACTGATGGGCGGATTACTGCTAATGCCTCTAAGCCTTTGCGTGATGGCTATGCTTTAGTCTACAGCAATGTTACCTTACCGGGTATGAGTGGCGGCCCGGTGTTGAATGACAAAGGTGAATTGGTAGGAATTCATGGTAGAGGAGACGAAGCAGACATAGAAACGTCGAAAATCAATTCCACAGTTGCTTATGTCAAATCAGGTTTTAATTTAGGCATTCCCATTAATACCTTTTTGAGATTATCAACTCAGGCTGGGGTAGATTTAGGTGTTACTCCTCCCAGTATCCCGACAGCAAAGGCACCGAAAGCAGACGACTTTTATATTCAAGGTGGCGATAAGTACGATAAAGGAGACTTTAAAGGTGCGATCGCCGATTATACTAAAGCAATTAGCCTGAATCCTAAATATCTCAATGCTTACAATAATCGCGGCCTTGCCCGTTATAACTTAGGAGACTTCCAAGGGGCAATTGACGACTTTAACCAAGCCCTGAAAATTAACTCTCAAGACGCCGATTCTTACAATAATCGGGGTTTGGCTCGTTCTGCCTTGGGAGATCGAAAAAGTGCGATCGCAGATTATAATCGAGCTATAGAAATTAATCCCAACTATCTCTTCGCCTACAATAACCGAGGCATTGCTCGTAATAGCTTGGATGATAGCAAAAGCGCCATCGCAGATTTTAATCAAGCATTAAAAATTAATCCCAACTACGCCGAAGCCTACACTGGACGGGGTATTTCCTATTATCAATTGGGAGATAAACAAAAAGCGATCGCTGATTTTACTACAGCTTTGCGAATTAACCCCAACCTTGCCCCACCCTACGCTAGTCGAGCAATTGCCCGCTTTGACTTGGGAGATAAAAAGGGGGCTATTACTGATTTTAACCAGGCTTTGCGACTTAATCCTAACTTTGCTCCAGCCTATACTGGGCGGGGAATTGCCCGTTATCAATTGGGAGATAAACAAGGGGCGATCGCCGATTTACAAAAAGCAGCTAATCTCAATTTAGAACAAGGCAAAACAGATGATTATCAACAACTGTTGGAGTTAATTAAGAAGCTTCAAGGGTAATATCATGTCCGGTTAAAGACTTATCATTAAGGCAGCAGAGGGGCAGAGGGGCAGGGGAGCAGAGGGGAAGGGTTTTTGGGTTTGTGCATAGATTCGGGAATCATAACTAATTAGCCGGACATGATATAACCCTCTTCAATCACTCTGGGAATCACAAAAATAATTCCCTAATATTGAAATCCAGATCTGGTAAAGGTTTGAACATTTTATTACTAACAAAATGTGGCGAACATTTTCAAACATTAATAAATCGCCAAAACCCTTGTTAAATAAAGGTCTAAAATTTTGCGTTGCCTAGAGTGATGGAAGAGGGATAAGAAGTATCTGACTGGAGGTTCCTCATTTTTTCCAAAATCACGATCGTTTACAATGCGGTTTGGTTCAGGTTTTTTGATGAAAATCCTAAATCACCTGAGTTCGGGTTAAACATCTTAAGGTAAAAGCCACTCAAGTTGAAGGCTAGGTTTCTTAGGTTGGTGGCAATAAGCAATTAATCCGCATAGAACATTAACACAAAAATTAACGGGACTACGATGTCTGGAATGTTCAATTTGGGAAATATTTTTGAGTTTGTCGTTGATAGTTTCAATGATGGAGCGTTTACGGGACAAAAGCTTGTCGTGAAGACGCATCAACTTATTCTTCATGTTGCGGCGTGGTTTAGCAAAAAATTCAATACCGAAGTCTTGTAAAAGTTGAGAAGCGAGTTTTTGGCAGACATAACCGCGATACCTTCGGTAAGCTTCGCTAACGCCAAAAATTTTGCCAAACAGACCACTCAGTAAATCATGTACAGGTTGACGGTCATCAACATTACCAGGAGTGATAGTTACATTTAAGAGTTGACCAAACTCATTGACGACAAGATGCAACTTGAAACCAAAAAACCAATCCACAGAAGTCTTGCCACGGTTGGCTAAACCTTTAAACACACCTTCGGTCGTCAAATCCGACGATTATGGCAGACTTTTAAGCTAGTTGAATCGATAAAACCGATACCCGTACATTTGCCAAAACAATGCTTGAGATAGACGCATAAAGGTATCAAGGTTGATGGTATCCATTCGATAAATCTTTGATAGCTGGGGAGACTTGGAAACGCATCACTCCAATATTTTTTCACTTGATTCAAATAAAAATACTTGAAATTTCGGTAGTGATTCTGATGAAATGCAATCAGTATCGTCATCATCTCGCTCAAACATAGACTTTTTGCCCGATTACGTTTGATTCTTCCATGATTTAACAGCTTTTTGTACCATTGTGCTTCAAATGCTTGACAAAAATCATCTACATGGCAAAACAAAGCATCTAAACTAAACATAGGACAGGTTGCTGGATTTAACGCTATTTTCAGCTTACTACCTGTCCCTTTCCTTATCCCGAACTCAGGTTATTTACCTGAAAATAGCTGTAAACCTGCCGAAGTTTGTTAACAGATAGTTATCATTAATTAGAACATTCTCGACTCAATAGCAACTGCCCATTATTCAGCCGATATAGACCTTGTGGTTCGATAATTGGGTCGCCTTTCTTCCAAGGACGGGATGTAGTTTCGACACCTCTCACCTCACTAGTTGCGTAGGTAGAAACCAACAAAACACCAGGACGACTACTAGGCAAACCACCAGAACCTGTGATGGTAAAAGAGTTTTCTTGTCGCTTTGTGCCCCATGAAATGCAACTATTGGCGATAAGTGCGTTGGTGTCGATGAATGGGAATAATTCGGTAAAGCTGTTTTGGATGGAACTATTGTCAGGTATTTTAATGGTAATCACACCTGCAAATCCTAGTTCCGAACTCGCAGTAATATCACTTTTTTCGGTTGGTTTTGGACGCGACTCGATACCAAAGATACCTTGCGAGTTAATTTCGATGTTTCCACCTGTTCCTGTGAAGGCGTTGGCTGTGATGTCGCTGTTTTCTTGGGGGATAGCGACGATAAATCTAGAATTGATATTGATGTTACCACCATCGCCACCTGATTGTGCTGTACCTGCGGTAGTCGAAATTCCGCTACCGCGACGCAATAGTAAAAGATCATCGACAGTTAAATTGATATTTCCACCATCATCAGAGTTGGTTATTGCTGCAATAATTCCTTGATTGTCAATTTTGTGGAATCAGAATTAATATTAATATCTCCAGCTTTGCCTTGCCCCACACTGCTTGAACTGATTACCCCACGATTTAAAAATAAAGAATCTGTTGTCAGGTTAATATTACCTCCATTGCCTACACCTTCTGAACTAACTGCACTAAAAATACCGCTAGAAAAATCTGTAGTGCCAACACCATCAATTAAAATGCGATCGCGTGCATCAATGGTAATATCACCCCCATTGCCTCTAGAATAAGTACTAGCATTGACTATTCCACCGTTGGTTAAAAATAAAGAATCTGTTGTCAGGTTAATATTGCCTCCCCTACCTTCAGCTCCACGTCGTAAGGTAGTAGAAACACCGCTTGAAATTCCATTCCTACCGACACCATCAATACGAATAGCATCGCCAGCATTAACTATAATTTCACCAGCATTACCTTTACCAAAACTGCTAGCAAGAAGTATTGCGCCGTTGCTTAGTGTTAAGGAATCGGTTGTTATTTGAATATCCCCACCTTTGCCAACACCTCTAGCATAAGTAAATACCCCAGTTAGCGAATTTTTACCATTGGTTACGTCAAAGGTAACATCATCGCGCGTATCGATAAAGATATTACCAGCATTACCTTGAGCATCAGTACAAGTATTAGCGTTGAGTGTAGCACCATTTTTTACAAATAATTCTCTGGCGTTGATGCGGATATTCCCAGCGTTACCCATGCTATTGCTTGCCGCAGCAGTGTCTATGGAAGTAGATAAACCATTTTCCCCACCATCAAAAGTTACTGTATCGCGGGTGTTGATGGTGATATTGCCTCCATTTCCCTGCCCACCTGTTAATGCAGAAATGCCTGCACCGTTAGTGATTGAAAGTGACCCTGTATTACAGCAGTTTTCATTTATTTGAACCACATCTGCCGTAGGGGCACAGCAATGCTCATACGTGTCTACTTTTGCCTGGACGAATGGAATTCGCGGCTACACAGGCAAAGTCCGCCTATGCGGACTAACAGAAAATTAAGGGTTTTGAAACCTGCGTAGGCAGGTTTTGTTTGTGTAGACGCGGTTTATAACCGCCCGTTTCGCGTTAAGTTGACTTTATAAATGGTCTCTTAGGACTTCAATAACTGAAGTTAGTTGCTCTGTAGCCTTAATTAATTATTAATTAATTACTGATTTTCCTAATTAATTACGAATTACGAATTAGTTAATACTAAGACAAAGAATATCCTGTTGCCTTCTCAACGTATTTCACAACTTTTTCATAAGATTCAGGATTACTCACAGGGTTGATGATGATGGGAATAGTGCCATCTGGTAACCAAAAAGTTATCCTACCGTTTGGTTCATGACAAAAGGAACTAACACAGTCGAGGTTAATTACATATTCATTTTTTTCGTAAATAATTTTCACCCAGTAGGCATGATTTAATTTCAATTCCGTAACGCATTCTATATAATCAAGAACCTTTTGATAGTCTTCTAGGTTAGTTTGTGGGTTAATTACTATGGGAATGGCACTATCAGGTAACCAAAAAGTAACCCTGCCATTTCGTTCATAACAAAAAGCATGGACACGCTCAAAATTTACTACATATTCTTTCCTCTCGTAAAGGATTTTCACCCAGTACGTCACAACATCTCCTCAAGTCCGAAATTTATGAATGATGCACCCTGTATGTCAAATGTACCCAAGCCCTAAGTTAATGTTGCTATGCGCTAATTCAAAATCAAATTAATTTTTTGAATTATGAATTATGATTTTTTATGAAACCTCCAATGGTGTTGGTGTAACAGAATTTGACAGAGAAATCGCTGCTTGAATGAACCCTTTAAATAAGGGATGAGGGGTACTGGGGCGGGATTGAAATTCTGGATGAAATTGGCAAGCCAGAAAGAATGGATGCTTGGGTAATTCCACAATTTCAACTAAGCGTCCATCGGGAGAAGTGCCACTGATGACGTAGCCAGATTTTAACAACAAATCGCGGTAAGCATTGTTGAACTCATAGCGATGTCGATGTCGTTCATAAATCACATCTTCTTGATAGAGCTTAAAAGCCAGAGTATCAGGGAGAACACGACAAGGATATAGTCCCAAGCGCATTGTACCCCCTAAATCCACTACTTCCTGTTGTTCTGGCAATAAATTAATTACCGGGTCAGTTGTATAGGCGTCAAATTCAGCACTATTGGCGTCTGTTAATCCCCCTACGTTCCTCGCCCATTCAATTACGGAACATTGCATTCCCAAGCATAAACCCAAGAAGGGAATTTGGCGATTCCGGGCATATCTAATGGCGGCAATTTTGCCATCTACTCCCCTGAGTCCAAAACCTCCTGGCACAACTATGCCGTCAACACCCTCAAGGTGGGTTTCGGCTGGTTCCGTTTCCAAAATTTCTGAGTTCACCCAACGCAGGCGCAGTTTGCCATAGGTGGAGATTGCAGCGTGGTTGAGGGCTTCAACCACAGATAAGTAAGCATCACTTAACTGCACATATTTACCAACAATAGCAATTTCTACTTCGTGTTTGGGACTATGTAACCGTTTTACCAGGGTTTGCCACTGGGTTAAATCTGGTGTACGTTGTTCCATTTGCAGCAAGTCTAGGACTTGTTCTGCCATTCCTTCCCACTCCAGATTCAGCGGTACTTCATAGATACTTTTGGCATCTTGGGAGGTGATGACACATTCTTCTGGCACATCACAAAATCCCGACAATTTTTGCTTTAATTTTGTGGGTAGAGGGCGATCGCTCCGACAAACTAAAATATCTGGTTGAATGCCAATAGATCTCAGTTCCTTAACTGAATGCTGTGTTGGCTTCGTTTTCATCTCACCCGCAGAAGCAATCCACGGCACCAGCGTCACGTGCATGTACAAGACATTCTGGCGTCCGACTTCTTTGCGAAACTGGCGAATTGCTTCCAAAAACGGCAGCGATTCAATATCACCCACCGTACCGCCGATTTCTGTAATTACTACAGATGGATTTGTACTTTTGGCAACTCGCAGAATTCGCTCTTTAATTTCATTGGTGATATGAGGAATCACCTGTACTGTGCCACCTTCGTAGTCTCCGCGCCGTTCTTTATTGATGACTGCCTGGTAAATCGAGCCAGTAGTCACGCTGTTCAAACGCGACATTGAAGTATCGGTAAAGCGTTCGTAATGTCCCAAATCCAAATCTGTCTCGGCGCCATCCTGGGTGACGAACACTTCGCCATGCTGAAAGGGACTCATCGTCCCAGGATCTATATTGATATAAGGGTCGAGTTTGAGAATCGACACCGAATATTCCCGCGATTTGAGCAAACGCCCTAGACTTGCTGCTACAATGCCTTTGCCAATACTGGAGACTACGCCTCCAGTCACAAAGATAAACTTAGTCATAGTAGTTTTAATTTCTAACAACTTCTAAAAATACATCCCGTCATTGTGCCATAGTGACTGTGGTCAAATCTTCCGCGATTTTGCTGTGAAAAACCTCTTAGGATTAGTAATATTAGGCTGTATTCTCACCTCCTCCGTAGCCTTGGCAGAGCCATCTCTTATAGTCGTTTTTCCCCAGACAAACTACCAAACAAGTGCCCAAAAAATCTTTTTTCTGGGCACAGCACCTCCCGATGGACAAGTTTCTATCAATGGTAAGCCAATTACCCGCAGCAAAGCTGGTCATTTTTCTCCGAGTTTACCTTTGGGGTTGGGAGAGAATCTGTTTACTGTGCGTCACCGCAATCAAGAACTCCAGATCAAGGTGACAAGGCTTGCCACTGTGCCTGAACTTCCACAGGGGTTGGCCTTTGCAAAAGATTCCCTCACTCCGGCTGCTGACATTGCCAGACTACCGGGAGAACTTATTTGTTTTAGCGCGATCGCACCCCCTAACGCCAGCGTATCTGTCCACCTGGCTAATCAAACTGTTACCCTTTTGCCCCAACCCCAGCAAGCCCAACTACCAACTAATTTGGCAGCTTTGACGGGGCAAAATCAGCCTCATGGCCAGTCTAGCGTAGGTAAGTATGAGGGTTGCACTACACTGCAACAACCTGATACTAATTCCTTAAGCCTAATTTACGGCAACAACATCATCTCTGGTGCTGTTGTTCCAGACTCAAGTCAAGAGGTAGATTTGGGGCAACCTCAGTTTAAACTGACGCTCAATGGCAAGACGATAACTCAACCAGGAAATGGTAAAGTTCAAATCCTCTCAAGAGCAAACTTACCAGTTGCTGAGGTGACGGTAGACGCAGGTGTAGCACGCACTGGCCCAAGTACCGATTATTCTCGACTCACACCACTGCCCAAAGGCACACGAGCAGCAGTTACAGGTAAAGAAGGTGAATGGTTGCGCCTAGACTATGGAGCTTGGATTAATAGTCAGGAAACCCGCACTTTACCCGGTGCAGTTCCGCCACAAACAATAATTCGCAGTGTCGGATACCGTCAACTCTCTGGTGTGACAGAGATGGCTTTCCCCTTACAAGTCCCCGTACCTGTGAGCGTGCAACAGAGCGATCGCGCTTTGACTCTCACTCTCTACAATACTACTGCCCAAACGGACATTATTCGCCTGGACGATGACCCCCTAATTTATCGCCTAGATTGGCAACAGGAGACACCAGAACGAGTAAAATACACCTTTAACCTCAAAAAAGCTCAACAGTGGGGATATAAGCTGAGATACGACGGTACCACCCTGGTTTTGGCTTTGCGTCATCCGCCTAAAATTGGGAACACAAGACGAAAGCTTTTAGCTAATTTCAAGATTGTACTAGATCCAGGGCATGGAGGTAAAGAATCTGGTGCCAGTGGCCCAACTGGATATTTAGAAAAAGATGTCAATTTGGTGATATCGAAGTTGCTGCGGGACGAGTTGGTGAAGCGAGGGGCGACGGTGGTGATGACGCGGGAGGACGACAGGGAAGTTTCTTTAGCAGAACGTCAAGCAATTATTAGTCAAGAAGAACCTGCGATCGCTCTTTCCATACATCACAATTCTCTACCCGATGATGGCGATGCCGAAAAAACCAAGGGATTCGGCGCTTTTTGGTATCAACCCCAAGCCCACAACCTGGCAATATTTTTACAAAATTATGTAGTCAAAAGCCTCGGTAAACCTTCCTATGGTGTGTTTTGGGATAACCTGGCGCTGACACGTCCGGCTGCTGCGCCATCGGTATTACTGGAATTGGGTTTTATGAGTAATCCTGATGAATTTGAGCAGGTGGTAGATCCAGAAGAACAGAAGAAAATGGCAAATGCGATCGCTCTTGGGATTACTGAGTGGTTTAGGAGTGTGAAATAAATTTTGAGACTCATTGTATTTGGGGGAGTGCGATCGCTATTTTTTAGCTGGTTTCTGCTCAATGTTGCGATCGGTCTTTGTTCAAGCTTTTATTGATAGAGGTAATTTGCAATGCCGAAGAAGAAATCAGCGATTCTTGAAGCCGTTCACGAAACGGCTACGGGGCTGCACAGGGCTGGACTGATGGATCAGACTATATTGCGTGAATTCGACTGTCTGTGCTTGTCTCTAATTGAACCGCTAGAACCTAAGCAAATAAAGCTTCATTTTTAAGAAAAGTGGCGCTATGAAAATTAGTTATGACCAAGAAACTGACTCACTTTATATTCGCCTAGTCGATGGATATCATGAATGTCGTATTTTGCGATTAAATGATGAAATAGCACTAAATATTGGTGCGGGTGAAGTTTTAGTTGGTGTAGAAATTCTTGATGCAAAAGAGGTTCTTGGATCGGGTCAGTTGCCACAAGTTGTTCTAGAGAATATCCCATTTCAGATTGTATGAACGGCAGCTTGAAGCCATAGAAAGTCTGGTTTTGAAACATTAATCGCTCTGCTAAATTAGCGGATTGATTAAGGGGTCGTTGGTGGAGTGCGATCGATTCTGGCATCTTTAGAGCAAGCACACACTCCGCCCGATTCTCCTCTTGAGGATGAGATCCTAGCACAACCACCTGAAGATTTTGCTGCTAAGATCGCTGAAATCAAACAACGTGGCGATCGTTCTCAATCTGTGATCCGACGAGGTTATAATAGGTAAAAGTTGGCGAGTTAAGCGTGCCAACGTAGAACAGTACGTTAATAAACTGTTTTAAATTTGTTGTTTAATTTTACTAAATACTAAAGGTTAGAATTAATTGATTTCTAAAGGTTACTTATGAACTCCTCTAGTTGCTCACATCCTCTGTCTCGTTCCTTAAAAACAGTAATCGTTCGCAAATTTTGATCAGGGCGATCTACTAGTTCGTTATTCATTAACTTAATTACTTCTTGGGGTGGTTTATCTACTAAGCAGATTTTATTATATTCTAAATATTTATTTAGGCATTCATTTAGTTCCCCACGAATATTCTCATCAAGTTCTTCAAGAATCAAGTTCTCTATTGGATGGATAAAATTCGCCCAATAATCATAAACTCTCTGCGGTAATTCACCTGATTTATCTTTGCCAGAAGATACTAAATAATGCCAAGGGCGCATATATTGAAGCAAATGTTTTAGATGTTTTGGCTTTTTATTCTTGCAGCGTAAAAAACGAACTGCAAATGCAGGAAGTATGGAACAGCCATAAATCTCCCTTAAGCTGTAGTAGTTCTGATAGTCTAAAGGTAGTTCAGTTGAATTACTCCAGTTTGAATAAAGGCAGTACAAAGGAATTCGCGGATCTGGTTTGGCTAAAGAATCATTTATGAGAATGTCGCATTGATGTAATGAATTGTTTGAGTTTTTGTAATAAAGATGCTCGAAACATTGCTTTTTAATATTTATAACTTTAGCCTGTACTCGAAATCCTATCCATTTGTTTTCACTGGAATTAGTAAACCACCATTCCCAATCCGCACCGTTTGTTCCTTCGTCTATTTTATTAAATGTTATGCTGCAAATTTCAGCCGAGTGCCTAATTTTTAGCTCAAGAATATTTAAATCTGTTAAAGTTTCTTCTCCAATTTGACAATTGATAGAACGTCCTTTGTCGAGCATATCCCATGTCCACAAGGCACGGCTTCTGAAAGTGTCACATAAAGTTGGACGCATATAGAAAGTATAAAAAGTAATACACAGTTTTAGTATTCCCCAACTCAAGTGAAAGTTTAGTATTTAAAGAAATATTAAGAAATCCGATTACAGCAAGTGATTTAAAAGTCAAATTAGGGCATCAGATGCGATAGCCTCATTGCCAAACCCAGAAGATGGAGCCATGCAGAAGATAGCAAAAACAGCCCTCAAGTTATTGAAAGGTGCGTTGGCGTAGCCCGTCGTAGACATCGCTGATTTACCTACTACGGTGAAGCTAGTTGAAGTCTGTAGTAAGCTTTTGCCTGTGATTACTAAGTTTTTGGGCTTGCCATAACTTAGTAGATATTACTCTACATCTGGATCGATACCCATTGTCCTGAGCCGTTCTGTTAATTGTGCAGCTTTTCGTTCTGCTTGCTCGGCTCTTCGTTCTGCTTGCTGGGCTTTTTGTCTTTGCAACTCGGCTTCTTCTTGACCAATCAGTAACAGATTTCCCTCTAAATCCCACCAGCGCAACCAAAATTGCTCAGGATTATTCAAGTAGCTTCCCTGCCATAACCCTAGTTCTACTCCTAAAGGAGGAATTGGGTAGTGGCCTCGCTCATTAAGCTGCATTTTGTGGTATGAAAAATCTACCAGGTGATAAACTTCCAGTTTGCCATTACTAATTTCATAAATGGCATAGTAGGGAATTCGGATTATTCGCTCATATACCCAAAATTTACCGGGTTTTGCGCCTTCCTGACTACCAGCGAGAGGTAAAGGAGTGACATCTCGTTCTTCATCGCCATTACCACTAGCTAGTTCTACAGCAATCAATGGCGGTATGTATTCCCGCCAGAAAACATAGGAGCGGCGGTTTTTGCCATCTAGCCTTGGTGGTACACCAGGGACATAAAACCAATCCGGTGCTGCTGCTCCTTTTTCTGGTGGTTCAGTCTCTCGCCAATAGATACCACAATCTTGACCAATGCAATACTGTCCATCTGGATGTAGGCGCTGCAAAACTTGAGCAATTGAGTCTGTCAAAATGACGGTTTGGGGATGCTCTTGAAAATTTTTCACAAACGTACCATCAGACTCTGGTAGTTGAGTGTGATCGGGAAACTGAGGCGGTATGCCAATATCAGCAAGTGTTTCACTCATACTTTGAAAAGTATTGCAGCTATTTATTTAGTGCTTTACGGTTCCCATCAGGTATTACGAATTAATATAACACCTTGCTATATCTTGATTTCAGTGCTTTTACCCTGCCAGAACTGCTTTGATTGCGGATAGAAATATATGAAATCTTATATTTTTAAAGTTTATGTCTATTAAAATAGGCGGGATTGTGGGAGCGATCGCTATTTTGTTGACCAGTGGCGCAGCGTTCACCGGAGGTGTTGGCGCAGCCATCGCCGAAGATGCACAAAGGTATATCACTGTAGGTCACGATAAGTTAGGAAACAGCATAGCTCTAGACACAAAAAGTATTAAGGGCACAACATACAAGCTTTACGGCATGTATGGAGATGGCATCTTCGAGACAACATTCGATGCATCGTGTACAGAATCGCGGCTTTTTCTCAATAGCATTGCCATTTACGGTTCCGGGGGAGAGCTACTTCAAGAGGATAAAGAAAAAGGAGAAATACCTTTTGTAGCAGATTCTTCACCAGGCAAAGGAATGCAATTTGTCTGTGAACAGATTGGCGCTCGTGGTTGGTAGGGGAATGGGGAGTGGGGAGTGGTGAGTGGTGAGTTAGGAGTTATTCTCCCTCATCTCCCCCTACTCCCTACTCTCTACTCCCTACTCCCTACGGACAAAACAACGTGTCACGGGTATCTCGTCCTGTAATTGGATTAGTTCCTTTGGCAACTTTGCACAATTTTTTTTGCTCATCTGGACGCAGCAGCACATCGGTAAAATCTGCTCCGTCAATGATTGCACCATCAAACTTGGCGTTAGCAGCAAACGCCCCCTCTAATAATGCATTTGTCAAATTTGTTTTGATTAGGCGAGCTGAGTCTAGAGTTGCATTTCTCAAGTCAGAGCCTTCCAAATTCGCAGACTCCAAATTTGCTGCAAAGAAACTCACACCGCTTAAATTAGTGTGGCTGAAGTTGCTCTGGCGAAGATTAGCTTTGGTGAAGCTGGAATCTCTTAAATCACGTCCGGAGAAATCAGCCTCAATCAAAATTTCCTTATTATATTCGAGTGCAAAAGCTGTGGGAGCGAAACCCACGGTTGCTGTGATGCCAACTATTCCCCACAGGAAAAAGCTGAGTATGCTTGCCACAATCCGGGTGCTTAACTTAGAATTCATGCTATTTTTAGCCAATGGCGAATCCTCCTCCATCTCATTATCCTTGAGTCAGAGATGTTAGCGCAAAAATCCTTTAAAAATATTTTTATGAATACTAATTCAAATTCATCCGACGATTTGAACATTGCCTTGGCACGACTTCAGGCTATTCAGTGGGATACCCTGGGAATGGGGGAGAAAGACGAAACACTTACAGAACTGATGTTAGAATTTCTGTCGAGGGTAAGACAATGGGCAAAGTTTTTACAGAGTGGACAGAAGCATATTTTTGAAAATCTTGCTCTCCAGATTCGTCCTGACATTGAACTCCCATCTCCCCTAACGCAATGGGTGGACGAATTATACAATAGCAACCGGATACCATTTGTCCGTGGCAAAATCTATGTTGTGCTAGGGGTATCTAATTACTTATTTTGGTGTCGTCTACGGGAATTCGATGCAGTCCCGGCGAATGGTATTCCTGACCCTTATGAGCCATTTATCACTTTTCTGGAATGCGGTGGTGGCATATATGTCGAGCATCACTATTATATGGATATTTACCCCAATTATGTTCACTTCAATTTGACTGTTGGGAATGCTACGCCATTCAGGGAAGAATAAGCACATCATGGAAGTATCATTTCGGATAACTGCGAGAAACTCTTATTTTTCTATTGAATAAATAAACGAGAATACTAAAATCTATATGCATTGTCCAAATAGTGGTCAATTTGGAGAAGACCTAGTAGCCCAATGGTTGCAATCTACAGGTTGGGTAATTCTCCATCGTCGCTTTTCTTGCCGCTGGGGAGAAATCGATATTATCGCCGAACATCATAGAGAATCTGGGGAAGAACAGAAGAGCAAAGCAGAATACCCCACTCCCCACTCCCTACTCCCCACTCCCTTACCAATCTTGGCATTTGTTGAAGTTAAAACCCGCAGTTCGGGCAGTTGGGATACAGGGGGAAGAAGCGCAGTTACCCCACAAAAGCAAGCAAAAATTTCGCGTACAGCTGGAATATTTTTAGCCCAGTACCCTGAAAAAGCAGATTACCCCTGTCGATTTGATGTTGCTATTGTCTACTGTCAGGAGTTATCAAAAAAGACGACTGGGGTTACAGCAACTCAAGAAGCTCTCGCTAGTTCATCAGCAGCCGGATATGAGTTTAGGCTGCAAGAATACATTCTGGCAGCTTTCGACTGTATTAATTGATAATGACAATGGTTAATCGGTAATGGATAAAATATTTTGATTACCAATGACCAATAATTTTGTGGTAGCGTGACAACCACATCGGTTCACGCCAAAGTTTCTGGACAATAGCCTAAGCCCCGGACAAACTGTTGCCGGAAAGCCTCGATTTCATCTCTCTCTGGGCTACCATGAGAGACGATCGCTACTTGATAGCGACGCATCACATCCACAGGGCACTGTCCCGCTTCCAAACTCCAAAGTGCCATTTGCACTCTCATTGGTGGCTCGTAGCTAATTCCTAATTCATTTAGAAAAGCCCGAAAGTCACCATCTTCTTGAGCCGAGACTTGACCTCTGAGTTTGATCCTAACCACCCAGCCATCAATTTGATGAATTACGGTGACGAACGAAACAGGTGTTTGGGGTCTAGCGTGCAGATGTTGAACGACCCTCAGGGTTAGACTGGCATTAGCCAAATAATACAAGTATTCCATGTTTGTTGGTGCTTGGGATCAAAGCCAATCCTACATATCTATATTCGTAAACCTATGCCTGTTCCCGGTAGGGTAAAAGCCCCCGTTTTTGGATGGGGAGGTTTACCCAATTTTTATGTTGATTTTTGCGTGTTACCTAATAGTATCTATCTTCTGGTGTACAAATAAAATTAAGCAGTGATGTCATGGAGTTGCTTATAAGCGTAAGCTCAAACCAATTTTTTTCAAGCAGTATAAATACTAATAAATGAAGCAAAAAATATCACGACTTAATTGTAACAACAACTTTAGTTCACAAACAAAAGATTTGGAATTAGATTGTTCGGTAGCTGGGTATGACTATGAACTACCTCCAGAACTAATTGCCCAAAACCCAGCGTTTCCTAGAGATAGCTCCCAGTTATTGGTGGTTAATTCTCCCACTACAGGCATTGAAACAGCACCTCTAAACCACATTTTCCGTGATTTACCTGCACTGTTGCGGTCTGGTGATTTGTTGGTGATGAATAATACAAAAGTTATTCCAGCGCGGCTTTATGGTCATAAGTCTACTGGTGCCCAAATCGAGGTATTGCTGCTGGAAGAGAGGCAACATAACTGTTGGTTAGCTTTAGTTAAGCCAGGAAAACGCTTTAAACCGGGATCGAGGATTTTTTTTGAAGTGAGGCAATTAGGGATTAGGGATTGGGGATTAGGGATTGGGGATTGGGAAGAATCTTCCCCAGCCCCTAGTTCCCAGTCCCCAGTACCCAGTCCCCAACTCACAGCTACGGTTTTAGAAACAGACGCCGCAACTGGGGGGCGTTTGTTGCAATTTGATGTGCCTGAGGGAAAATCTTTGGTGCAATTGTTAGAGGTTTTTGGTGAAGTACCGTTACCGCCTTACATTACGGCCTCCGAAGCTGCTGATGAACAGTATCAAACAGTTTATGCCCAAAAGCCAGGAGCGATCGCAGCTCCGACGGCAGGATTACACTTTACCCCAGAATTATTACAAAAGTTGCGCGATCGCCAAATTAATCAAGCTTTTGTAACGCTACATGTTGGTGTGGGCACATTTCGCCCCGTGGAAGTGGAGGACGTAACTACCCACCAAATGCATGAAGAATGGATTGAAGTTCCCGCCACCACAGTAGAGCAAATCCGCGCCACTCAAGCCGCTGGCGGTCGGATTATTGCTGTAGGCACAACAGCAGTACGGGCTTTAGAAGGGGCGGCTGAATCTGGTCATTTAGAACCATTTTGTGGTAAGACAGACTTGTTTATTTATCCGGGTTACCAATGGCGAGTAGTTGATGGTTTAATTACGAATTTTCACTTGCCACGTTCGAGTTTGCTGATGTTGGTGAGTGCGCTCATTGGTAGACAAAGGTTGTTGAATATATATCACGAAGCGATCGCTTCTCGGTATCGTTTCTATTCCTTCGGTGATGCCATGCTAATTTTACCGGAAGGTGTGGGGTAGAGACGCGATTAATCGCGTCTCTACAAGAGTAGGGAGTTAAATATTGAGAATTTGGAATTTTTTTTGGCGTGGTGGGTACTCTGACTTATGAGGAGTTAAAAATAAGTACAGGTCTGGTATTCATGTCTGAAAAATACCTATTTTCTCAGTGGTTACGTTTATTTTTCCAAGTGACACTCTCTGGTTGTTCTGCGTTTGTGGTTTTGGCTGCACCAACAATTACTAATTACCCAGGAAGCAAGCTGCTAGCAGAAAACGCCATTTCTCAAGACTTAGAAGCAGCAAGCTTTTTCCAACAGGGAGTCATGCGCTATAACCGCAACGATTTACAGGGTGCAGAATACGCCTTTCGCCAAGGATTGGAGAAAGATCCTAACCTGAGTGCAGCACGGAACTATCTAGGCAATATATTCTTGCAGCAAAATCGCCTGGATGAGGCTGTGCAAGAATATGCAGAAGCGATTAAGATTAGTCCCAATTTTAGTGAAGCTTATTACAACTTGGGATTAGTGTTGCATCGACAAGGAGAAAAACAAGCTGCGATTACTGCTTATCGCCAAAGCTTGGTAATTAATCCCACAAACGCCACAACCTTGTATAATTTGGGTTTGGTACTGTATGAACAAGGACAGTTACAGGAAGCGATCGCTGCATATCAACAAGCAATTAATCTTGATAACAGCAAAGCCAACGCCTATTTTAACTTAGCGATCGCCTTGCAACAACAAGGAAATATAGAAATGGCGATCGCAACTTATCGTCAAGTCTTACAGCTAGATCCAAAAAATGCCACAGCCTACAACAATATGGCAAGTTTGCTAGCAATTCATGGTCAACCTGCTGAGGCCATTTCCGTTTATCGGCAAGCTATTCGCCAAAATCCTAAAAATGCCTCAGCTTACTATAACTTGGGAGTAACTTTATATAACCAGGGCGACATTAAAAAAGCCAATGGAGCATTTAAACGTGCCCATAACGAATATCGTCAGCAAGGCAATATTGAACAAGCCCAAAAAATTGAACAGCTAATGCAGCAAATTGGCCAAAAAAGAGAGCAACAGCAACCTCAAGCCAGTCAAACTGCTACTCCCTCCCAGACTCCAGATTCTACAAGTAATGTAGAACAAACATCTGTGCCACAGACGCAAAACCAACCAGAAACTCCTACCGAAACACCCGCCAGCCCCAGTGATGTACCTATTTCAGTTGAACCACAGTCCAGTTCAACGAGTTCCGGACAATGAAGAAGAAGTCAGAATTCAGAATTCAGAATTCAGAATAGATTAGTGTGGATTCAGCTAAATGAAGTACACAGGTAGGGGCACAACATGTTGTGCCCCTACGATTATCTGTACCTCACGCCTGTTGCAATCTGCTGTAAGTGATAAGTGTGAACTACCCCGCCGTAAGACGGACGGGGCTTCCCAATTCATCGGAAATAGCCTCCAGAACTTCGTAGTACTAGAAAGTCTTACATTCCCTCCAAGGGCAGGAGTCCTGGTTCCCAAGACCCAAATTTTTTTCTTGCAACATATACCTATTAGCTTGGTTTTCGCTTATGGCATTGATGGTCAAGACATTAGTTATCCTACCAGAAAATGCTGGGGATTCGTCATACATCTGATATTTGTTTTTGAGTCGTGCATTTAATCAATATCAGATGCAATCCTCACCCCCCGCTCACAATCCCCACCCTACTAAGAGTCTTCTGGTGGGGACTTCCGCGATATGTTAACTCCTAACTCCTAACTCCCAACTCCCAACTCCCAACTCATTCAAATCGGCAAACGATTGATATCTTTGTTACAGCCAATAACTACCATTGCTGAACCGCGTTCTAAACGCTTAGTGGGGTCAGGATTAATTTGAAATTTACCACCCTGACTCACCGCTAGCAAATTCAAACCGTAGCGGTTACGAAGTTGAAGTTCGGTAATCGTTTTGCCGTGAAATTCATCAGGCACGATTATTTCTACAATACTATTATCTGGATCGAGGTCAAACCGATCTAGAATTGACGGTTTGGTGAGTGTACGTGCTAGGGCACAACCCGCTTCGTATTCAGGAAAAATAACGTGATCTGCTCCGACTCGCCGCAACAGTTTACAGTGAACTTCACTAGAAGCTTTGGCAACTACATGAGGTACACCAGCCTCTTTCACATTGAGAGTGGTTATGATGCTTTCTTGAACGTAGTTACCGATCGCTACAATTACAGTATCAAATTCAAAAACTCCAGCTTCTTTGAGTGCAGCTGGTTCGGTAGAGTCTAGTTGCAAAGCATGACCAACTATTTCCTCAGTCAACGCTTCGGAAACTCGTTTTTCATCAATATCTGTTGCTAGCACTTGATAACCGAAATTGTGCAATGTCGAACAAACAGATCTACCAAAACGACCTAAGCCAATTACCGCAAATTGGTGGTTATCTCTACGTAAACTGCGAAAAAAACCTAACGATGACAGATTCACAGTTGTTATCCTTATTATGGCTCCCTGTATTTAGGGCAAAAAACGGTTATCCCGCTTGAATTAAAAATTTTATTTTTGCCTTAGATTGTATATTTTATCAGTTTGGTCAGGAGTTAGAAGTTAGGAGTTAGGAATTAGGAGTTATTATTCTCCCTCATCTTCCTCATCTCCCGGTTGGTGAGCGAAGTCGAACCACATCTCCCTCATCTCCCCTACCTATCCCACAAGTAAGTTTTCTTCAGGATAATGAATTCTACTAGGACGGGGGTCTCCTAATACAGCGGACATCAGCAGTAAAACACCTACTCGTCCAACATACATGGTGATAATTAAGACAAGCTTGGCTGCTGTGGTGATAGTTGCTGTGATGCCTGTGGAAAGCCCCACAGTGGCAAAGGCTGATACCACTTCAAATAAAATCTGAATAAAATCCAATGTCGGATCTGTGAGACTAATTAAAATAGTCGCTAAAATCACGGTCGCTACTGAACCCACCAACACACCCACAGCTTTCAAAATTAAAGATATTGCTATCTTGCGTTCATATAATAAAACTTCTTCTTTGCCCTGAAGAATTGCTTTGGTGCAACTTGTCAAGACTCTCAGGGTTGTTGTTTTCATGCCGCCTCCCGTACCACCTGGACTTGCACCAATAAACATCAGCGCAATCGTAATAAATAAACCAGCCGTAGTCATTTTGCCAATATCAATGGTGTTAAAGCCAGCAGTTCTCGGTGTGACTGATTGAAACCAAGCTACTAATATCTGGTCATATAAACTTAATGAACCAAATGTTGCAGGATTTCTAATTTCTATACAGAAAAAGGCAATTGTTCCTAGAATTAGCAAGATAATTGTTGTGCTGGTGGCAACTTTAAAGTCTAGAGAAAATAATTGGGCAGTAGTTTTTTTGAGAAGGCGATCGCGCAACCAAATATACATCTGCAAAATTACCTGATAGCCAATTCCCCCAAAAATAATCAACATTGTGATAGTGAAGACCACTAAAAAAGATGACTGATAACTAATCAAGTTATCTTTAAACAAACTAAATCCAGCATTATTCCAAGCATTGATACTATGAAAAATCGCTAACCACAGTCCATTTTTCCAACCATGATCGGGAACAAAGGCGGGCAAAAGTAAAAATACACCAGTAATTTCAAAAATCAATGTTGTGGCAATAATTGAGCGGATAACTTGGGCGCTACCACTCATTCCCGGTCGGTCTAAAGCTTGTTGAATTGCGATTTTTTGCCGCATATCAAACTTACGTCCTATTAGCAAAATCAGAAATGTGGTGGTTGTCATGTAACCCAATCCGCCAATCTGAGCTAATAGGGCAATAAACAATTGACCCCAGAAAGAAAAATAAGTACCAGGGTCAACTACTGATAAACCTGTGACGCAAACTGCGGATGTAGAAGTGAATAGTGCCACAATCAGGTTATTCCACGTACCACCGCTAGTTGAAAAAGGCATCATCAATAAGATAGTTCCTATCGCGATGACAGCCAGAAATCCCAAACAAATTGTCCGAGCAACAGTCATAATTAATTCAAAATTCAAAATTCAAAATTCAGAAAACCAGATTTAATATGGGTTGGCACATGCTTAAATCTGTAGCCCTCTTTGGAATCATTGGTATAAATTCGAGCAATAACAGTTTATTGAGGTAAAACTGCAAAGTTTTTTCCCAGGAGGATACATCATGGTTTACGTTCTCTGGAACAAAAATACCCTTATTTAATTAAAAACATACATGGTAGCCTACGAGTATGTTTTTTTGAACTCTGCTCTCTCTTGAGACTGCTTTTTCATGAGTGCAACACTTTACCAGCAAATTCAACAATTTTACGATGCTTCCTCTGGTCTGTGGGAACAGATTTGGGGGGAACATATGCACCACGGCTACTACGGGGCTGATGGTAGTGAGAAAAAAGACCGTCGTCAAGCGCAAATTGATTTGATTGAAGAATTACTGACTTGGGCGGGGGTAGAGGCGGCGTCAAATATTCTGGATGTGGGTTGTGGCATTGGGGGCAGTTCTTTATACTTGGCTCAAAAGTTTAATGCTCACGCCACAGGGATTACTTTGAGTCCTGTGCAAGCCGCGAGAGCAACGGAACGCGCCTTAGAGGCGAATTTGAGTCAAAGAACAGAATTTCAGGTGGCGAATGCTCAAGGAATGCCTTTTGCTGATAATTCTTTTGACTTGGTTTGGTCGCTGGAAAGTGGCGAACATATGCCGGATAAAACCAAGTTTATGCAGGAGTGTTATCGGGTGTTAAAGCCTGGTGGTGTGTTTATTATGGTGACTTGGTGCCATCGAGCAACTGATGAGTCACCGTTGACGGCGGATGAGGAAAAGCATTTGCAGGATATTTATCGGGTGTATTGTTTGCCTTATGTGATTTCTTTGCCAGAGTATGAAGGCATAGCACGTCAACTTCCATTAAACAATGTTCGTACTGCTGACTGGTCGCAGGCTGTTGCGCCATTTTGGAATGTGG
This sequence comes from Desmonostoc muscorum LEGE 12446, assembly GCF_015207005.2. Taxonomy (GTDB): domain Bacteria; phylum Cyanobacteriota; class Cyanobacteriia; order Cyanobacteriales; family Nostocaceae; genus Nostoc; species Nostoc muscorum. Next base: position 5,009,244 of record NZ_JADEXS020000001.1, on the reverse strand, counting down.
TGATTGATTCGGCGTTCACTCCGCAGGCGCTTTGGGGTTTACTAAATGCGGGTTGGAGTACTATTCAAGGGGCGTTATCATTGGGGTTGATGCGTCGGGGTTACGAGCGTGGGTTAGTTCGGTTTGGGTTGTTGTGCGGGAATAAGTATTCCTGAAGCCAGGGCGAATGGAATTCGCGGCTACACAAACGAAGCCCACCTGCGTGGGCTAATAAAAAATATACGCTTTGAAACCCACGAAGGTGGGTTTTGCCTGTGTAGTTGCGGTTTCTAAACTCCAGTTAACTAGAAACGGGGTTCAAATAATTTGCGGCGCAAGGGTGGAAACCAGGTGAGGAGAAAGCCCACATAGCCGACGCCGAGAATACGGTGTACCTAAGGGTTCCAGAAGAAGATGGCTTGGATTTGGGGAAATTTGGGGTAGGCAAAGATCAGGGCTAGGGCGTGTTTTCAAACTGCTCGTTTAGCCTCCTAACTTTTTAGATCCCCCTAAATCCCCCTTAAAAAGGGGGACTTTTAGAGAATTTGCCCCCCTTTTTAAGGGGGGTTGGGGGGATCAACAAGTGCCTAAAATTACAGCCAACCACTTTTAAAACATCCTCTTAAAAAACTACTGTCAACCCTTGAGCTTAACTATGACTGATTGCAGTGAATCAGCTTCGTTGGAACCAGCTTTTTTGAGGTTGTTGTAATGAGTTTCTAACAGAATAATATCGTTTGGTTGCCAAGAGACTTTTTTCGCAACTACAGCAATTTGCTTTGCTAAGTCTTCCTGTAATCGTCCTAAACCTTGGCTGGGTTCCCATGCTTGGGCAAATATTTTGAGAGTTTTCTCACCGCGATCGTGGCTTATTTGAGCAGGAATTGTTTTAGTGTTAGGAAAACCCAGCCATGTCAGTAAGGTTTTTACTTCATCAGTGCCGCCACCCAGGAAATAGGTTAAAAATCGCCAACGTGGAAATTCTGATTGGTCTGCGTAATAAATGCTATCCAGAATTACAAGAATATTATTCAGGTTGAGTTGTTCTATGTTTATCAATGCCCGTGCTGCATTGTAACGAACATTTGAGTCAACGGATTTATCCTTGAGGATGTCGAGGATGTCTTTGACGTAGGGTTTGGCAGCCTCCCCCAGATTTTCCAATGCGTCTGCTGCACGGAAACGAACATCAGAACCAACGGTTTGATCCTTGAGGATGTCGAGGATGTCTTTGACGTAGGGTTTGGCAGCCTCCCCCAGATTTTCCAATGCGTCTGCTGCACTGTAACGAACAAGGGAGTCAACGGATTTATCCTTGAGGAAGTCGAGGATGTCTTTGGCGTAGGGTTTGGCAGCCTCCCCCAGATTTCCCAATGCCCATGCTGCACCGGAACGAACATCGGAGTCAACGGTTTTATCCTTGAGGATGTCGAGGATGTCTTTGACGTAGGGTTTGGCAGCCTCCCCCAGATTTCGTAATACCCATGCTGCACGGTTACGAACAAAAAGGATAACGGTTTTATCCTTGAGGATGTCGAGGATGTCTTTGACGTAGGGTTTAGCAGCCTCCCCCAGACTTCCCAATGCCTCTGCTGCACCGTAACGAACAGTTGAGTCAACGGTTTTATCCTTGAGGATGTCAGCGATGTCTTTGGCGTAGGGTTTGGCTACCTCCCCCAGATTTCCCAATCCCGATGCTGCACCGGAACGAACAGTTGAGTCAACGGTTTTATCCTTGAGGAAGTCGAGGATGTCTTTGACGTAGGGTTTGGCTGCCTCCCCCAGATTTCCCAATACCCATGCTGCATGGTTACGAACAAAAGGGTCAACGGTTTTATCCTTGAGGAAGTCGAGGATATCTTTGACGTAGGGTTTAGCTGCCTCCCCCAGACTTACCAATGCCGATGCTGCACCGAAATGAACATCAGAATCAACGGTTTTATCCTTGAGGATGTCGAGGATGTCTTTGACGTAAGGTTTGGCTGCCTCCCCCAGATTTCCCAATGCGTCTGCTGCACGGTTACGAACAGTTGAGTCAACGGATTTATCCTTGAGGATATTGGCAGCTTTTTGAGCAATTTCCTCTGGTTTATTGCCCAAGGATTTTAAATCTTTGAGATCATATCCAACTAAATTGAGCAGAGCATATTCCTTAACTTGGTCGTATCCATCATCAAGGGCTGCTGATATACCGTTAATCTGCCAATCTTGGGGTTTGAGTTTGGGGGTTTCTTTGGCGTTTACCCAAGTTAGAGAGAGGAGGAAAGTCAGGAGTAGGGTGAAACAGAAAAGGAAAAAGAGCGAGAGCTTGTTAGTGTGGCGGGGAGTTATGAGCATAAATCAGGGCAAGGCGGCAGATTGCACGCGGTTATGAGTATAACAACAACCTTGCAATTCCTAATTCCTGATTGTGAGTCTTTAATACTCGCCCACGAGTATTAAAGACTCATTAACGAAGCTCTGAGGTTCATTGATGAAGCTTTGAGGTTCATCGGCGAAGCTCTGAGGTTCATCGGCGAAGCTTTGAGGTTCATCGGCGAAGCTCTGAGGTTCATCGGCGAAGCTCTGAGGTTTATTGACGAAGCTTTGAGGTTTATTGGCGAAGCTCTGAGGTTCATCGGCGAAGCTCTGAGGTTCATTTACGAAGCTTTGAGGTTTATTGACGAAGCTCTGAGGTTCATTGACGATGCTTTGAGGTTCATTTACAAAATAAATACATCTCGTTTTGCAAATCAGGAGACCTCAATACGATTCGGTTAAGGTGCATAGTCATTGGAGATCCCCCTAAATCCCCCTTAAAGAAGGGGGACTTTAATTCCGGTTCCCCCCTTTTTTAAGGGGGGTTAGGGGGGATCTAGAAGTGTCTAAAATCACAGCCAACCACTTTTTAAACAACCTCTAAGGTGCATAGTCATTGGAGATCCCCCTAAATCCCCCTTAAGAAGGGGGACTTTAATTCCGGTTCCCCCCTTTTTTAAGGGGGGTTAGGGGGGATCAGATGCTGTATCTGCTCACACACACTATCAAAGTGATTTAAAACTTGACTATTTGTAAACCTAATAATCTTTAAACCATAGCCTTCTAAAATGTTTGTTCTCTCCAGATCATAATCTTGACCTTCATTTGTAAAATGGCTATGCCCATCAATTTCAATCACTGTTTGTAAAGTAGGACAGTAGAAATCAACTATGAAATGATTAATCGGTCGTTGTCTTAAAACCCGATATTGAAAATTTCTCAAATATTCATACCACAGCTTTTTTTCGGCTGGGGTCATATTTTTACGAAGTTCTTTCGCTCTTTCTACAAGCTTTGGATTGTAAGGTAGATGGAGATTGCTGCTATTGAGTTTGTTTGTCATAGTTAAGAGTGTTTATACCCCCTACCCAATACTGCGTAGGTTTTGGTGCATAGTCATTGGAGATCCCCCCTAACCCCCCTTAAAGAAGGGGGGAACTGGAGTTAAAGGCATCGTTTTTAAGGTAATAGGGTTTAGTTAACGTTTTGATCCCCCCTAACCCCCCTTAAAGAAGGGGGGAACTAGAATTAAAGTCACCGTTTTTAAGGTAATAGGGTTTAGTTAACGTTTTGATCCCCCCTAACCCCCCTTAAAGAAGGGGGGAACTAGAATTAAAGTCCCCCAATTTATCGGGGGATTTAGGGGGATCTCAAAGTATTGGCTACATCACTAAAGGCTTTTAAAAAATTCTTTAAGAATCGACAGCAACTTTAGCTGGTTTACTCTTTATAGCTTTAAAGCGATCGCCTAATTGTTCAGCAATAGTTTTTAAACCTGGAGTTTTCTTAGCAGCTGTCTTGACGTAATCATAAACTGTCAAGCTGCTACCCATTGCTTCGCTACCGACTGCCATTAGGGTATCATCTACCTGTTCTGTCAGTTGTCGCAGTCCAATCAAAACTTCGGTGAGGTTAGCAGCTAGTTGATAATCCCGCACAAATTCATCTAAATCAAAACTGGCTGGTAAAATGTCTCGGTTAGATTGGGCAGCAATCAGGCTAGTGTTGACAAAAGCTAGTCTTTTATCGCCCATCTTAAATAAGTTGCGTCGTTCTTCTGCACTCAGAGTCACGAGAAAAGGTAATTTTGCTTGGATAGTCGCAAAGGCAGCTTTAATTTCTTGGATATCTGCTGGGGAAAGGGAGGCGGTAATGTTTTGGTAAGCCATCGGATCTTTACCGTGATAATTTTTGTTATGATTCCCACTGATAAAGGCGATCGCACAAATTTGGGGATGGGGCATTGGGCATTGGGCGTGGGGAGACGCAAAGAAAAACAAATGACTAATGACAAATGACTAATGACCAAATTCTGTGACAATGATTAACAACAAGCCAGAATAGTGTATCTAACCTACTCATGAGCCAGACTTCTGAAAATAGCCCTTTGTCAAGCAAACCCATTCCATTTTCTTTTGATTGGTTGTATGCTTTCTGGAAATTCTCTCGCCCACACACGATTATTGGTACAAGTCTCAGTGTGTTGGGTTTATATTTAATTGCCATTGCCGTTAGTAATCCTACTGTTCCCCCACTCCCTACTCCCCACTCCCTACTCCCCCTCTTCGCCGCATGGATTTCTTGTTTGTGTGGCAATGTCTACATTGTGGGGCTGAATCAATTAGAAGATGTTGAAATTGATAAGATTAATAAGCCTCATTTACCGTTAGCTTCTGGGGAATTTTCCCGTAAAACTGGGCAATTAATTGTAGGAATTACTGGGATTTTGGCGCTAGTTGTGGCGTGGCTAACTGGGCCGTTTTTGTTGGGGATGGTGGCAATTAGTTTGACCATTGGTACTGCTTATTCTTTACCGCCTATTCGTTTGAAGCAGTTTCCCTTTTGGGCGGCGCTGTGTATTTTTTCGGTGCGCGGTACGATTGTGAATCTAGGACTGTATCTGCACTACAGTTGGGCGTTCCAACAAAGTCAAGCTATTGTACCTGCGGTGTGGGCGTTGACGTTATTTATTTTGGTGTTTACGTTTGCGATCGCCATTTTTAAGGATATCCCAGATATGGAAGGCGATCGCCTCTACAATATCTCTACTTTCACTATCCAACTCGGCGCCCCAGCTGTGTTTAATCTCGCTCTTTGGGTGATAACTGTCTGCTATGTGGGCATAATTCTAGTTGCTGTGCTACCCGTCGCCTCGGTTAACCCAATATTTGTGGTAATTACTCATTTAGGATTGCTCGTTTGGATGTGGTTGCGGAGTTTGGCGGTAGACTTAGAAGATAAAAGTGCGATCGCTCAGTTTTATCAATTTATCTGGAAACTCTTTTTCATCGAATATCTGATTTTTCCTATCGCCTGTCTTTTGGCTTAGATAATGTTAGAAACCTTGCCAATTAATTCTATTATCGCTGGGAGCATAGTTGCTTTCAGTCTGGGAATCCTTGGATATTTCGCTTGGAAAACTTTGATTACCTCAGAGTTATTTCAAAAAGGAATCAATCTTGCTCAAGCAAAAGATTACCAAGGTGCAGAAGCAGCTTTTCGCAAAGTTATTTCTCTCAACTCTACTAATGATGTGGTGCGCTTATTTCTGGGAGATGTTTTAAAGCAGCAAGGCCAAGTAGAAGAGGCAACAGAATTATTTTCCGAAGTGATTCGCCGCAGCCCAAAAAATCCTGATGCTTATTTGCGTCTGGCGAATATTTTAATGCAACAAGAGAAACCAGAAGAAGCTAAAAATAATCTGCTACAAGCCAAAGAGTTATTACAAAAACAACGGCAACCTGAAAAAGCTGCAAGAATCGCTCAGTTGTTAGATAAAATTAGTACTAAGTAACTCAGCACCTAGCCCAGCGATTAAAAATCGCGGTTCATCTTGCACACAAAGGAAGTCGGCCTACGCGGACTAACAGAAAATCAAGGCTTTTAACCCGCGTAGGCGGGTTTTGTCTGTGTAGCCGCGACTTCCAGTCGCCTAGTGCAAGATATGAGATTAAGCGTTGCTATTTTTATGACCTCTGTTTTTCAATTTGCCAGCAATTACAAAGGTGCTAAATAGAAGCACGCCAGCTACAAATGATGGTTCTGGAACAGCCTTCACAACACCTAAATTAGTCGCTACTAAGTCAATACCGCCGACACTGTTAGGAGTATCTTGAGGAAATACAGATGCATTTGTCCAATCAAGCAGGTTAATTGGATTACCTCCATCATTTACATCTGGAGAAAATAGTGAGTAGCCGTAGATTTTGCTACCTGTTGTTGCCAATTCAGAAAGAGGAATTAGCAAGCCACCAACTTGTTGAGTAACGCTTAAAACATTGCCGAAAGCACCCGTGCTGTCAGTCAGAACTGTGGAATTCACATTATTGTCAGCAGCACCACCAGGTCTTAGATTAGTTTGTCCCCAGCCAGCAGCAATTGAAATCAAAGAGCCATAAATTGTGGGATTTCCAGCACTATCAACGCTCAAAATAGGAGCGATTTGGAATGAGTCGTGCGCGGTATTAAGACCTCGATCAAAAATAGTAATTGCTTGTTTGTCAGAAGTCTCAACTTCTGTGTTGAATACAAAATCAACTCGTTCAATGTCAGTTTGGATGCCATTAATGTAACCAGTATTGACGAATACGTTGTCACTACCTTGAAGAATATTATTTTGGCTCAACACTGCCTGAGTATTTGTTGGTTGGGGAATTCGGACAATTGAATCTGGATCTCCTGGTAATCGCTCACCCCAAGCTATTTGTCTATTATTGAAGTTACCGAAGTTGTCTGTTGCTGCATAACCACCTCTTCTGAGAGTTATAACAGGGGAAGCAAATATATCTGGTGTCCAATTAGTAGAGTTTGCACTCAAACCAGTGATTGGCAATGACTGATTCAAATAGGTAACACCATTAACAGTTGAGTCTGAACCATCTGTTAGAGATCCGAGAGTTACGGAATCCACAGTGAATCCTACAGCCTTAGCAGAATCCATCGCAACTCCCCAGGTTGTTGCGAAACCTATACTAACTACTGCAACTGTCCGAACAAGAGTGTTAAACTTGTGACTAAAAATGTTGTTGAGCATAAAAAAATTGCATGTGTAATCAGACAGATAAGATTCTGCCTCAACCTCGCCAGGTCTAGGTTTATTAATCAATCGTCTGAAACTTTTACGAGCGGATTTTAACATTAGTTTTCAAATCAGCACAATATTTATAATTCAAATTTATGCAATCTTTATATCAAAAATAAATCTTGTATATATCGTCAATTTGTGATATGTAATAATTTGTTTGAACTAATCTCTGAGTTTCTCAAATAGGTATAATGAAGTATAGTAATTTTACATTTTATTTACATTGTATTAATAGAAATATAAAAACTAACAAATGAATTGTTTTTGCAATATCTAAATAATTGAATCAAGTGTGTAAAAATGGAAAATTATATTCAATTACAGTTACTTGTAAATTCAGCAATTAAAATAACAAAAATGCTAAAAAGTAAGAATCTACTGGCAGTAGCTATTATTTTCGGGTGTTTGAGCAATGCGAATAGTGCTTTTGGTAAAGATGTTGGGGTTGTTTTTAGCGGTTCCCATTCAGATGCGGTACGACATTATATCACCAGGTGTAGGGGCACGGCAGTGCCGTGCCCCTACTCAGTAGCTCGGGAAACGCTACTAGCAATAGTTCAAAACTCTGCTCAAGCCGCAGTTCCTCAGAATAAAAAGGCAGTTACTAACTTTGAACAAGGAACTAATCTCTACAAACAAGGGGATTTAAAAGGAGCAGAAGCGGCTTTTCGGAAAGCAATTGAACTGGAACCAAAATTTGTAGAAGCTTATGTGGCTTTGGGAAATACTCTCGACGATGAAGGTAAATTACAAGAAGCGATCGCACAATATCAAAAAGCCATCAGCCTCGATCCTAAATCTGCCAAAGCCCACTTTCATTTAGGAAATTCTCTCTACGTTCAAGGCAAATTTCCAGAAGCAATTACCGAATACAAACAAGCTATTAGCTTTGATCCCAAACATGCAGAAGCTCACTATTACTTAGGAAACGCTTTATATGCTCAAGGAAAGCCAGCAGAAGCTGTGGCAGAATATACAACAGCCATTCGCCTTGAACCGAAAAATGCCGCAAGTTATAATGCCTTGGGAAATGTTCTATATGCTGAAGGCAAACTAGAAGAAGCGATCGCCCAGTATCAACAAGCCATTAGCATTGATTCCCAAGATGCAGACGCTCACTATAATTTAGCAAGTGCTTTTTACGCTCAAGGCAAGTTAGCCGAAGCAGTGGCCGACTATACCCAAGCAATTCGCCTCGATCCCAAACATGCACAAGCTCATACGGGTTTGGCAAACGCTATGGACGATCAAGGTAAGCCTCAAGAAGCGATCGCACATTATAAAAAAGCCATTAGCCTCGTACCCGATTATGCATACGCTTACTATAATCTCGGCATCAGTCTGGGAAGAGAACAACAAATAGAAGAAGCGATCGTTAATTTCAAAAAAGCCAGAGAATTATTCCAAGCTGAGGAAAATAATGAGATGGTTGAGCGAATTGATCAGCTAATTGAAAAAATTAAGGGGAGTGGGGAGTAGGGAGTGGGGAGTGGCGATGAGGAGACGCAAAGACGCAAAGAAAAACAAATGACAAATGACAGAGGCAAAGTCTACCTTGTAGGTGCTGGGCCTGGAGATGTGGGGTACCTGACGGTAAAAGCTTACAATCTCTTGGCCACTGCTGAGGTGTTAGTCTACGATGCTTTGGTAGATGCTCGATTATTGCAGTGTGTACCAGCTGATTGCTTGAAATTAGATGTGGGCAAACGTGCTGGTAAACCCAGCACAAGCCAAGGACAAATTAACAAGTTACTGGTAAAGTACTGCCAGGAAGGGAAACAAGTTGTACGGCTCAAATCAGGCGATCCCTTGATTTTTGGGCGTTGCACTTCGGAAATGGAAGCAATGATCGCATCTGGTTGTGATTTTGAACTAGTACCAGGAATTTCCTCAGCCCTTGCAGCACCGTTGTTGGCAGGAATTCCCCTAACAGATCCGGTTTTAAGTCGCACTTTTGCAGTGTTTACAGCTCACGAACCAGAGGCTTTAGATTGGGAGGCGCTATCGCGGTTAGAAACACTAGTAATTTTGATGGGAGGACTACATCTAGGGGAAATTGTACATCAGCTGTTGCGATACGGGCGATCGCATTTAACACCCATAGCCATCATCCGTTGGGCAGGAACTCCACAGCAACAAATTTGGATAGCACAACTGGGCAATATCTCCGAACAAATCACTGGATTATCTCTTTCCCCAGCCGTAATTGTAATTGGCGAAGTTGTTGGGCTACGCAAGTACTTGCAACCTGAGAATATATATAGAGAAAGTCACGCCAGTATTCCCATAGCCCACCCTATGTCAACCAACCTCCCCCCCTCTCCCTCATCTCCCCTTCCCCTTGCTGGCAAAACAATTCTGGTGACACGTTCAGTGGGACAGTCGAATCAATTTAGCTATCGCCTCATGTCCTTGGGTGCAACTGTCATCGAAATGCCTACCTTAGAAATTGGCCCGCCTTCGAGTTGGGAAGGTTTAGATCATGCGATCGCTAATTTATCTAACTTCAACTGGTTAATTCTCACTTCTGGCAATGGCGTAGACTACTTTTTTACCAGACTAATTGCCCAAGGTAAAGATAGCCGTGCATTAGCTGGTGTGAAAATTGCTGTTGTTGGTGAAAAAACAGCGCAATGTCTCAAACAATATTCTCTGCAACCAGATTTTATTCCCCCCAACTTTGTCGCCGATTCTTTAGTGGAAAATTTTCCAGAAGAATTGTCTGGTAAAAAGGTTTTATTTCCCAGAGTTGAAAGCGGCGGTAGAGAAATTTTAGTTAAAGAATTAACTGCCAAAGGAGCAGAAGTTATAGAAGTTGCCGCCTATCAATCTTGTTGTCCTAGCAGTATCCCCGCTGCGGCAGAATTAGCTCTGCAAAATCGCAAGATAGATGTAATTACCTTTGCCAGTTCTAAAACTGTGCAATTTTTCTGCCAACTTACTAATAAGATATTTCCGAGTAACTCTAATAATAGTCATTTCTTAGATGGTGTTTGTATTGCTTCTATTGGCCCTCAAACCTCCCAAACTTGCCATTCTTTATTCGGACGCACAGATGTCGAAGCCCAAGAATATACTTTAGATGGTTTAACCGAAGCATTGATAATGTGGGCAGGGAGATGAGGGAGCAGGGAGTGGGGAGATGGGGAGATGAGAGGGATAAGGGGGATGGGGGAGTGTGGGGAGAGAGGGGGGAAAGATTTCTTCCCCATCCTCCCACACCTCCCACACTTCCAATGCCCCATGCCCCATGCCCAATGCCCAATGACAAATAACAAATGACAAATGACAAAACGGATAATCGGCTTAACTGGAGGTATTGCTACAGGCAAAACCACTGTCACAAATTATTTAGCTAGCACTTATAATCTGCCGATTTTGGATGCAGATATTTATGCTAGAGAGGCGGTATCTGTAGGTTCGCCTATTCTGGGTGCGATCGCCAAACGTTACGGGCAACAAATTTTACTACCAGATGGCAACCTCAACCGCCAAAAGCTAGGCGAAATTATCTTTAATCGTGAAGATGAACGTAACTGGGTAGAGAGTTTGATTCATCCTGATGTGCGCGATCGCTTTTTGCAAGCAATTACTCAGTCTTCTTCACAAACACTGGTGTTAGTTGTGCCTCTGTTATTTGAAGCTGGAATGACTGATTTGGTTACAGAAATTTGGGTACTACATTGTTCCGAAGAACAACAACTACAAAGATTGATCCAACGAAATCATTTAAATAAAGAACAAGCACAAGCTCGCATCAATAGTCAATTATCTATCGCAGAAAAAGTGGCTCGTGCAGATGTGGTTTTAGATAACTCTTCTACTCTAAAAGCACTACTAAAACAGGTAGATGCAGCCCTAAAAAATCCAAGTCTAAACTAATTTACTTCTGACTCCTGATAGCATTTTACGAAAATCCTGATACGCATAGATTTTTCGTAGGGGTTTAGCACTGCTAAACCCCTACCCACGTGTTTGTATCATTATTAAAGTGAAATAGTATAACTCCTGAATTCAGAATTCAGACTCCTGAATTCTGATGCATCTATTCCAAATTAAGCAAGAAATGAGCTATTAAAGTATTCCTTTCGTAGGATAACAAGTAAATATGCAACAGATTTGGGTTCTGTTTATCAAGGTGCATCACTGAACCATCAACTGCTAAGTGATGATGATCTATCCACCGATCCTGTGGATCTAGTAACACACTAAAGAAGGGGCTAACATCTGGATGATTCTTGGTTAATTCTTCGTAGCTTTGATAAAACGGAGGTATGCCAATTCCCATTGGCATATATAAGCCTTTAGAGTAGTCTTCTACAGGCAATTGAGGAAGCTTTTTGAGATTAACACCACTGATGAATAATCTATTTTGTTCACCATTCTTAGTGTCTTTGAATACTAACTCAACTTCTTGTAAATTTGGCTCAACACCAATCGGTTTAATGTTCCTGAAAATCGCTTTTTCAAATTTACCTATTCTCCAGTATTGATTTCCCCAGGGCTTATTTTGATCGTAGAATCCCGGCGGACGAAAACTGGCGAATTTGATTTCATTGTTGTTATCGTAAAAATCTCTCCAAGTTGTGATATTTTTCGCTAAGGTAGTTCTAACTTTTCTACTTTGCTCTCCCGTCACGATGATCTTTTCATCTAATGGAAATTGACTTGCTACTTCTTTTTCATCGATTACATTTCTCAGAAGATCGGTCTTGACTATTGTGCCGTTTGGATCTTGCCAATGTTCTAATCTCCACCAGTGCCGCCAATAAGAAATATTATTAATTTTTTCAAAAATATTTTTATAATGTCCCATCGGGAAGGTAAACCAACTTTGATAATAAAGGGTTTTATTACTATCCTCTTTAGTAAATAGTAAAATTTCCCAATATCCTGCATTTAAGCAATTGTTAGCTAAAGCAATTTCAACGATATTTTGCTTTTCAAAACCATCTCCTCCAACAATTTCTATATTTTGTGAATTTGCCGGAAAACTAACTTGTTGTCTGTTCCATTCCCTATCTGTCAAAGCGATTACTTCTAAACCTTCATCTTTTTTAACCCATGCAGGTGCTTTGGGAACTAATAGCTCTAAATCAACATTTTTGATAACTATTTTTGCTGTTTTTTTGTCTGTTGGCTCCAGCACAAAATCGAAATGTGTCTCATCTCTCTTGATAATTGTTAATTTGCGGTTGGTATATCTTTGAAAGTTTTTGCCTAATGGGGCGGGATTGGCTGGATAATCGACATTAGATAATTCTTGTAATTTTACGGTCATCTTATTATCAAATTTATATCTGGATTGAAACCAGAAACCACCCAATCCTAGCAAACCAAAGAATAGAATGAGACTACTAAATAAAATCTGTTTTTTTGTAACTCTAAAATTCTTTTTGCCAAGCAGGGAAAAGTCTGCACTTTTTTCCTTCGCTGAAGTTTTATCCATATAACAAATTTCTCTACATGAGAAGGCTGAGTAACAGCATACAGTTTTGTGAAACTCATTTCTCGTTTATCTTGGCGAAATTCACAATAATCAATAGTTATCTTTAGTTATCTTTAAATTTAAGATGTAGGATATTAGAATATATAAAGCAAATATGCATTTAATAAGCAAATAACATTCCCAAATGATTTATGAATTTTTCTGTTTATCCTCTTGGCACTCTTCTCTAGGTAAACGTGCAGCGTATCGTAGAGTGTCGATAAATCTTAAGTTAAAGGTGCGTTAGCCTATGGCATAACACACCCTACAAAATTTGATAATTTATTTGTTGGAAATCCGTAAACGGTAATTATCGTGTTTTCCAAGAAGGCTTTTTTCTCAGCTGATAATTGTTATATTTCGCCACCAACGACTACATCTCGAATTCGGAGACTTGGACCACCACAACCCACTGATAAGCCGTTTTGCCCTCCCTTACCACAACCGCCAGATTCATCCCAATAAAAGTCATTACCAATTGCTTCAATATCGGCTAAAGTTTGGAATACATTTCCCGAAAGTGTCACATCCCGAACAGGTTCAGCAATTTTACCGTTTCTAATCATCCATGCTTCCCCAGCACTGAAGGTGAACATTTCGCCATTCGTCATTCCACCCAACCAATTGCGGGCATATACTCCTTCTTTGATATCAGTAAATAAGTCTTCCACTGCTGTTTTACCCCGTTCAATCCAGGTATTTGTCATTCGCACAATGGGGGTAAAATGGTAGTTGAGACAGCGGGCATTACCCGTAGGTGTTTCGTCTAATTTGCCTGCGGTTTCACGAGAATGCAAACGTCCAACTAACACACCATCTTTAATGAGTTGAGTAGTGGTGGCTGGGGTGCCTTCATCGTCGTAAAAATAGCTACCGCGATGCCCTTCGGGGGCAGCACCATCAAAAATTTGCAGTTCTTCTGGGCCAAATCGTCGTCCAATGGTCATGACTTCGAGCAAATCGGGGTTTTCGTAAGCCATATCAGCTTCAGAAAGGTGTCCGAAGGCTTCGTGGACAAACAAACCGGTGAGAACTGGATCAATGACTACGGTGTAGGTATTGCCTTTGACTGATGGCAGAGATAAGGCTGCGATCGCTCTTTGAGCTGCACTTTGGACTTGTTCATCCAAATTCGTTAAATCTTCGTAGGCTTTGCGAGAACCAGTGGTTTCTCTGCCAGTTTGCACAGTTTCGCCATTTTTGGCGGTGGCGGCAAAGCGCATTTCCATATCCACCCAAGATTGCTCAATGAGAGTGCCTTCTGAGGTGGCGATGATCACTCTTTGGGCGCTGTCTCCATAGCGCACCGAGGTAGTGGTAATCCGGCGATCGACGGTTTTGAGTAATTGTGTGTAGCGATCGCATAATTCTTTTTTCTGCCAAAGTGGAATTTTTCGCGGATCGGTGCCAATGATCGGCAGACTGCATACTACTTGCACCGGGTCAATGGGTGCGAGTATAGTTTCTTCATCACCAACCATCCGCGCCGCAGCGATCGCTTCTTCGATCCGATCCTGAATTGTGGACAACTGGTTAAAGCAACTCAACCCCCATCCACCTTTATAGAACCCATTTGACATCTAAGAAGGTGCTGCAAGCCTCTTAATCATTAGCCTGATGAAGCAGATATTGAGTTTGGCAGTGGCACTAACCAGGGTTCGTTCAAAGTTCTTAACCAGAATTTTACAGCGCTCCATCCAAGCATTGGAGCGTTCGATCACCCATCTAGCTATTGCCGGAACAAATCCAGATTTTCCTTGTGCCGCTTTCTCTTGTTTTGAGGGTTTCGTAGAAAGTTGAAACTGAATTTTGGTCATGATCTCTGGGTAAATTCGCTCTAACTCCTGAGTCAAATATTCTGGGTGATACCCATGATCTAGCAGGATAGTAATCTTGGGAATATCGATAGGTTTTGACTTGAAGTAGTCGATGTTGAGAGTAAACATCTCAATTAATCCGGCATCATCCGAGACATTGGCGCGAGTACAGAGCGTAAAAAAGGGAAACCCAAGGGTGTCAATAGCCAAATGCCTTTTAATACCGTTGGTGGCTTTGTAGAAGCAAAAACCTTTCGACTCCACACTGGCGTTGCAGGTATTTTTCACTGCTTGGGAGTCAATGATGATCAATGTCGTCCAGTGCGGTTTTTTTTTTACCTGTTCACGCACTTGTCCATGTAAGACACTCATCAGTTCCTCAAATACCCCGGCTGCTCGCCACTGTTTGTAGTGCCAATATACAGTGGAATAAGGGGGGAGGTCTTTAGGTAAGTCTTGCCAATTGCATCCATTTTTTAGTTGATAGAGAATTCCATTGAAGATATCTCGCTTTGGCCAGTTGGTCGGTCGAGTCTGCTTCTTAGTCGGTAATATCTCTTGCAATAAGGGTTCAAAAATTTCCCATTCTGCATCAGTGAGGTTGCTGGAATACGCCATTAGTATTGGATTTTAGATGCTGAGGAGTACCTTAATTCAAAACCTCACAAGATGTCAAATGGGTTCTATAACAAGCGCGAATATGTCCACCAATTGAGATGCCTTCACTCAGGGTTTCTACCTTGTCGCCACGCAACAAGATATCAGTCCCTTCTGCTTCTTCAAGGCGAATCATCAGATAATCTACACGCTCTGAGTAACGGGCAATGAGATCAGAAAGCAAATTTTGTGCGTCAGCAAGTGTAGTCGGCATTTCCAGGTAATAATAATGACGAACTGCATTTATTCTGCAATTATTTAGGGCATTTTTACTAATGAATGTTGCAGTTTGTCCTCTGCGCGATCCAAATTCACTCTGCTTCTTTCTCCGTCACCTGACAATCTGCTAGTAACTCATCCAAACTGTCTGGAAATGTTCCTCGTTCAATCATCTTAGTAAACACCTGGTAGCAGTCATCCTTTGCCCCCTCTTTACGTGGAAACCCTAACCACAAAATTACAATCGCTTTCAAATTTTCTGTATCAAAAGCGCGAAAAAATAACCGATACCGTTCTGGTAAGCCCATCTTTTTCACCCGTCCATAGCGTTTTAACGCCCCTGTCAAGGCAAAATGACTCGCAAATGGGTCATATCATGTCCGGTTAAAGACTTATCATTAAGGCAGCAGAGGGGCAGAGGGGCAGAGGGGCAGGGTTTTTGGGTTTGTGCATAGATTCGGGAATCATAACTAATTAGCCGGACATGATATCAGAGGTAATCTTCGTCTCAATTGCAACAGTAATGGCAGCAAATAACTTTACTGTTGCATGAGTTTTATATGCACCCTCCGGTAACTGTTCCTGCAAACGGGAAACGCGCTCAAATAATTCTTGATACTGTCTGCCAAATAATTGCGGATGAAAGTAAACTTCCCAGCCATTACTCTTAAACTGCGCCATCTTCTGATGACTCATCGGCTAATTCTACATCTGCAATCAGTTTATGGGCAGCCTCAGACATTTCAGTTGTATAAGGTTGTAGAGTCTTGTTTTTCAGCGATTCTGTTATTGCAAAATCGAGAAATAGCCGCATTAATACTGAATCTTCTGCATCTTCATCATCATCTGATTGAGGCACAATCCGCAGAATTGCAGTATCCGGTGATAATACTTCTATCCAGCCATCTGCATTGGCGAACTGAGGATGCTCTTGATAAAACTCAGATGGTAGCCTAAAGCCTGCACTGTTACCAATTTTGGTACTACGAATGTTGTAAGAGCTGCTCATATTTAAGGTATGTACGTGGCGTACTTACATATTAACAATCGGTTGAATAATTTATTCTTTAAAGTGACAAATTTTACTTCTTTGATCTCTATAGTACATTTGATTATCTCTCACTCAAGTGAAAACCGCTATATCACTGGAGTTTCAAGTGCATCAACGAGTTTTTATTGTATTCTCTTAAGTACCATTTGAAACACTTAGTATAGTATATTTTTTGAACTTGGCAACTAGTTTCTAAAGCGCGATCGCATTCTTCTTCTGTAGCGATCGCTTTAAGTTGAAACTCTACCATAAGTTGACTGTAAATAGTTTTATAAAAGCAGTACTCATAATCCTTTGCGCTCGTCGGCGTTCCGTAATCCGAGGATTTTGGCACGTTATCCGCCGCAACCCGTATCATAACTTACCAACCAATTGTCAAGTTGATTTTTTGGTCTTCATCTCATCTTCTATAATTGATAAAATCTGCTCAACTAATTTAGGCATGACACTGTGACCGAATCAGGAAACTACAAAGATACTGTAAACCTACCCAAGACTAACTTTGAGATGCGGGCAAACGCCATCAAGCGCGAGCCGGAAATCCAGAAATTCTGGGAAGATAATAAAATTTACGATCGCCTCTCTGAAAATAACCCCGGCGAATTATTTATACTGCACGATGGGCCTCCCTACGCTAATGGCTCACTTCATATCGGTCATGCCTTAAATAAAATTCTTAAAGATATTATTAATCGCTACCAACTGCTACAAGGGCGTAAAGTTCGCTACGTGCCTGGTTGGGATTGTCACGGATTGCCCATTGAGTTGAAAGTTCTGCAAAACATGAAGTCAGCAGAACGGCAAAACTTAACGCCTTTACAACTGCGACAAAAAGCCAAAGAATATGCCCTAGCTGCGGTAGATGACCAACGCCAAAGTTTTAAAAGCTACGGTGTTTGGGGTGATTGGGATCATCCTTATCTGACGCTGAAGCCGGAATATGAAGCGGCTCAAATTGGCGTTTTTGGTCAGATGTTCTTAAAAGGCTACATCTATCGCGGTTTGAAGCCTGTTCACTGGAGTCCTAGCTCGAAAACGGCTTTGGCGGAGGCTGAGTTGGAATATCCGGAAGGTCACGTTTCCCGGAGTATTTATGCGGCGTTCGCGGTTACAGGTCTTGGGGAAGGGGTAAAATCATCGTTGGCGGAATATTTGCCGGATTTGGGTGTGGCTGTATGGACGACTACGCCTTGGACGATTCCGGGGAATTTGGCGGTGGCGGTGAATGGGGATTTGGATTATGCGGTGGTGGAAATCTCACGCAAAGACGCAAAGGCGCAAAGTAATTTTAAATACTTGATTGTGGCGGCGGAGTTGGTGGAGAGGTTGGCTGCGACGCTGGGGGTGGAGTTGACGGTGAAAGCTACGGTTAAGGGGAGGGATTTGGAATATACGACTTATCGTCATCCTTTGTTTGACAGGGAAAGTCCGATTGTGGTGGGTGGGGATTATATTACTACTGAGTCGGGTACTGGGTTGGTACATACTGCTCCTGGGCATGGTCAAGAAGACTACATTGTTGGTCAGCGTTATGGTTTGCCTATCCTTGCACCGGTGGATGATAACGGGAATTTTACCCAAGAGGCGGGAGAGTTTGCTGGGTTAAATGTGCTGGGTGACGGGAATCAGGCGGTGATTGATGCGTTGGCGGCGGCTGGTTCTTTGTTGAAGGAAGAACCTTATCAACATAAGTATCCTTATGATTGGCGGACGAAAAAGCCGACGATTTTCCGCGCTACTGAACAATGGTTTGCTTCGGTGGAGGGATTTAGGGAGGAAGCACTAAAGGCGATCGCCACTGTAAAATGGATTCCAGCCCAAGGTGAAAATCGCATCACGCCAATGGTGGCGGAACGTTCTGATTGGTGTATCTCTCGTCAACGTGCTTGGGGTGTACCCATTCCCGTTTTCTACGATGAAGCCACCGGGGAACCGTTGCTGAACGAGGAAATTATCAACCATGTCCAAGGAATTATCGCCGAAAAAGGTTCCGATGCTTGGTGGGAACTTGCAGTTGAAGAGTTATTACCAGCATCCTATCTTCAAAATGGCAAGTCTTACCGCAGAGGTACAGACACAATGGATGTATGGTTTGATTCTGGCTCCTCTTGGGCAGCTGTGGCTAAACAACGTCCAGAGTTATCCTACCCCGTGAACATATACTTGGAAGGTTCCGACCAACATCGCGGTTGGTTCCAATCAAGTTTGCTCACCAGTGTGGCGGTGAATGACTGTGCGCCTTATAAAACTGTCTTGACTCACGGCTTTGCTTTGGACGAACAAGGCCGGAAAATGAGTAAGTCAGAAGGAAATGTGGTTGACCCAAATATAATCATTCAAGGCGGGAAAAATCAAAAAGTAGAACCTGCCTACGGTGCAGATGTCTTAAGATTGTGGGTATCATCGGTAGATTACTCAGGTGATGTCCGCATTGGTAAAAACATCATCAAGCAATTGAATGATGTCAGAGGGAAGATTCGCAATACGGCGCGGTTTTTGTTGGGTAGCCTCGATGATTTTGACCCAGAAAAAGACGCAGTACCTTTTGAGGAATTGCCAGAACTTGATAAATACATGCTGCACCGCATCCTTGAGGTGTTTGCAGAAGTGACGGAAGCCTTTGAGAGTTTCCAATTCTTCCGTTTCTTCCAAACAGTGCAGAATTTCTGCGTGGTGGATTTATCCAACTTTTATTTAGACGTTGCCAAAGATAGACTGTACATCAGTGCTACTAATGCTTTCCGCCGTCGCAGTTGTCAAACAGTGCTGAAGATTGCTTTAGAGAATTTAGCAAAAGCGATCGCTCCAGTATTATGCCACACCGCCGAAGATATCTGGCAATATCTCCCCTACAAAACACCTTACAAATCAGTGTTTGAATCTGGTTGGGTGCAGGTGGACGAAAAGTGGCGGAATGAAGAATTAGCGGAATTTTGGGAAGCGTTGCGAAAACTCCGCACCGACGTTAACAAGGTGTTAGAACAAGCCAGGATAGAAAAACTCATTGGTTCTTCCCTAGAGGCGAAAGCTTTAATTCATATCCCTCACAAACAGTTAGGTGATGCAATTAAAGCCTTGAACCCAGTTAAGGGTAACGGGATTGACGAACTGCGGTATTTATTGCTGACTTCCCAAGTGGAATTATTAGATTCTGCTGAGGCACTGCAAGGATTGAAATATACCGCGCAGACAGAAGACTGGGTAATTGCAGTAGTGAATGCTGACGGCGAAAAATGCGATCGCTGTTGGAACTACTCCACCCATGTGGGAGAATCAGCAGAACATCCGCTAATTTGCGATCGTTGTGTTGCAGCTTTAGCTGGAGAGTTTTAACAGACTAAAACTCCCCACCTACAAACAAAGTTTCGTAAGGGCACAGCAATGCTGTGCCCCTACCGCGTGGTCTATTTACCTGAAAATAGCTGTAAACGTAAAACGCTCAACTTGGTTAAGTAGTGGATAGTTAGGTGCAGTCCAGCGTGAACATTCGTTGCATTCGAGCGATCGCTGTCTTTTCAAGTTGCATATCTACGATTTTATAGCTGTCTGAAGGAACGTTACTTATTCTTCTGAGGTAGATATTTGTTGTGAACCATGTATGACAGCTAACACCTCTATCTGTTCAGACCTGATGTAATAAATAATTCGATACGAGCCTTCGATAATTTCACGAATTTGCTCGGTTTCAAATTCTGGTACAATTCGACCCGAAAAAGGAAAATTAGCAATTTGTTCCGAACTCTTGTAATTCGGTCAACTATCCGATCTGCATATTGCGGAGAGTTTTGGGCAATGTAAGTATAAATTGCAGATAAATTTTCTACTGCTGTTTGTGTCCAAAAAACTTTCACTCTGGTAATCCAAATTTTGCCCTAACTTCTTGCACAGAAGTTACTCTACCAGCATCACTGTCAGCCAGTCCAGACTCAATCACTTGCCTGACGTAAATCTCGTACATTAGGTCATCCCATGTACAATTTTCTGGTAATTTTTCAACCAACTTTCGGGCTTCTTCTTTGATGTTTAGTCTATCCATAGACTTTGCATTTAGCTTTGCTTTATTTGTAATGTACATTGTAGGCTAAAAATCAAGTGCAAAGTTGATTCTGAGTCTATTGGCAAGTATGATTCAGTACCAATGCGCTGCAAGGATTAAAATATATAGCGCAGACAGAAGATTGGGTAATTGCAGTAGTGAATGCTGACGGAGAAAAATGCGATCGCTGTTGGAACTACTCCACCCACGTGGGAGAATCAGCAGAACATCCGCTAATTTGCGATCGCTGTGTTGCAGCCTTAGCCGGAGAGTTTTAACTTTTGGTATTGAGCCGTGGATTTCGGCTCAATACCTAATGGATTAGTTACCAATAGGTGGAGCCAGAGCTACACGCGGAATACCACCACCACCAATGCTATTTGAACTGTTGTTATCAACAATAGAAAGTGTTTGAAATAGTCTCATCAATTCCTCATAGAACTTGCCACTTTTATCATTCAAATCGTAGCCATAGATTTGACGAAACTCTTTATTAACTCCTTGTTCAACTGCAATGTCATGAGAGTCCCATGCTGAATCATCAACTACATAAGCACCATAATCTTGTAGTGCATGAAAGATTTTTTTAGCTGCGGGTGTTTGCAAGTTGAGAGTATAGGGACTTAGTGTTGGCGCAATGGCTAATAAGGTTCCTTGTACAAGGGCAGGGTTTTTACCACCATAAACTCGAGCTGCATAGTTATCAGCACGATTTGCAGGCCAACGATACCCAGGAATAGAATTTGTGTAGTAAAGATATTTTTTGGCCCACAGCAGAACTTTTAATGCGTGGCGAATGGGTTGATTGTTGGTAAGTTCACCTTTGCGAATAGAACCACCAATAGAAGAAAGACCAGAGCCAAAATGTGCGCCGCCTATTCCCTCTCCATAAATATTCACATCGGGATAGTAACGCCAACCATAGATTGAACCTCCTTTTTGGCAACGAGTCAAAGGTTCAAGCTGCACTAGAGTTTTACCATCTGGCATCAAAAAGGCTGAAGCATTGTTAGGTGTGTAGTATGGATATTGTGTGGCATCTGGAATAATCAATGTATCTGGTATCGGTAAATAAATGTTCATTGATTGAGTGCCTGTACAGCGTCCTTGACCCCAAGCACCAGGAGCATAAACTGGACGTAATGGATTGTTGGGATTAATTTTGTAAAAGTATTCTTCATCGATGCCAATATTCTGCGCCTTCTCAATATTCGCTCTGATGTAACGAGCATTTGAGCCAATAGGCATATTCCAAGGCGATTTAGATGAAAAAGGCCACAGAAACTTGTCTCGCGTCACGGTTTGACTGGAAGTAGGTGAATAGTGAAGACTAAGAGTGACTACAATACTTATGACAATAACAAGTAAACGTAGCAGCTGCCTACGGTTGCTCAGAATTACAAAAATGCTCATCAGATCTAGTCTTTACTAATTTCATTCCAAAACAATCTAACCTTACTCCAGGGCGAACGCATCTCAATATCCCATGTCCGATGCCAATTTTCACCCATTCAGTGCATGACGATTACTTTTAATTTGTATATGCTTTAAGAAGTATTAAAACTCGGCTCCTATTTTTCGGTATCCGTATCTAGCAAATTGTAATTATTAAATTGACAAGCTTGAGAAATATAATGATGAAATACTTTTCTATCCCCTTAATCGTTGCGATGAGCGCACTCGCTCTCCCCCAGAGTGCCTATGGTAACCAAGAGAATACCCCAAATGCAACAGGCGATCGCAATGAGGCTCAAGCTTTATTGACCGAACCAGCCACTATAAATACTAAATGGAGGAATTTTAGCGGGCAGACTATTAATCTAAGACCAACTTCTCAATCAATTTCAGCAGTCCAAGACGAAGAATGTAAAAAAATAAAGCCGCTGGAAATCCTCAATAACCCAGAGTCTTTCTTCAAGGAATGTCCGCAGCAAACAAATGCTCAAAGAAATCAAAATTCTGAGCCAGTTGAGTATTTCAAGGTTCCTAAACTTGATTCTGGCATTAAACTGACAGTTACTCAGTTCTAATACACAAAGTCTGATAATTTACGCGAAAAAATGCATGAGATATTTATGCTGGCTGCTTTGAACGAAAGCAGAAAAGCTTTGCCTGAATGTTTACCAAACCCACCAGTGGGCTGTGTAATTGTAGATGCTCAAAAGATAGTAGCTCAAGGATACACCCACGCCCCAGGCAAACATCATGCTGAGGCTGACGCACTTAATCAGATTCAAGTTCAAGCTTTTGATTACTTAAAAATGTACGTCACCCTTGAACCTTGTTCTTTTCATGGACGCACACCCGCATGTGCTTTAGCGATCGCCAAAGATCCTCGTATACATGAGATATATGTATCTATGATCGATCCAGATCCCCGCAATAATGGTCAAGGATTAGACATTCTTAGAAAAGCAGGGAAGATAGTTCATGTGGGGTTATGCGCCAATGAAGTAGGCGATTTTCTGAACCAATATCTATTTAGATGATGCTTGAAGAGAGGATTAGCTATGGTAATACTATAGGGAGATTTTAAGATATTTAAACAATCTTTACAAAAATTCGTATTAGGTGCCACTAATTAATAACTCTTGGACTGGACATGATATCAATCAATTGTGGGGGCGTATAGATTGGCGTTCCTAGTCATCTATCTGTGGTGAGTATTTTGGGAAAAACTATTACTTATGCTGCATAGCAGTCCAGCACCCAGCTCTAAAGGCGCATCTTTTTGCTTTGGGAGGATCTTAATGGCGATCGTGGGTGTTGCTGTCTTGCCAAGTATTAACCTTGGTGTTAATGTGACCACTGTTACTACTTTTAGTTTAAAAAATGTCATTACTAGCAGTTACACCCATAATACCAGACCTGATGCAGATGTCTGCGTGGAATATGGCACAAGCGCAATTGTCACACATACGCGGCTGTTTTTTTGGCATCTCAAATCTTTTTAAAGTTAATGTTATGTAACTGACTATGCAATCTAGATCTATGTTGCGTAATGACCACTGGGAAATTTTACAAAAAAATAACTGTAAAAACAGCTTACATACTTTTAAATTCATCACCCATATAGAGCAAATATTGCCAATTTTATTTTTATGTTTTTAAGTAGCTAGACAAAAATAAATCAAACTTTATAGTCAGGGCAGTAATCTTGAAAATACTGAATTACGAATGAATCACTCACTAAAAACTAGGATCTTATTTTCTCTTTAATTATGCTTACCTAATTATTTAGTATTTAATTAGATTAATTCATGATAAATTAGAGATAAAAATCGCTGATTTTATATTGAATAAACTTGAGGATATGCAAGAATCACTTATTCCTAAAGGAGTGTGACTGCTTAAGCTCAGATATTGAATGATACTTTTGGTAATTGATTTGTCAGTGTTAAAGATGGTAATATTAGGGGGTAGTTGATTTTGGGTTGATTATTTTCAATAATTGACTTTTAATGTGTCAGAGACGAAAATTCATTAGTCTTGCCAATGGATAGATTAGCTGTGTGAAAGGGCTATAAGTCTGAGTATATAGACTTGATACCAATAAATTCAGAAGGTTACATAGGAGTGAATAACCATGAGCAACTTAACATCTCCACAAACCGAAGTTCAAAAAACGAAGAAAAAAAGTTTAGTTGCAGATAAAAAAGCTCGAACTACAGATGATATTGTGCGTATTTATCTGCAAGAGATCGGGCGTGTAGATTTGTTGACTCGTGAGCAAGAGATTCTTTTTGCCCAAAAAGTGCAGCAGATGATGAATTTATTAGCAGCTAAAGAAGAATTGGCTGTGAAACTAAATCATGAACCCACGCTGCAAGAATGGGCAGATCGGATGGAGTTAAGTGTTGAGGTGTTGGAGCAACAGCTAAATCAAGGACAGCAAGCCAAGCAGAAAATGATTCAAGCTAATCTCCGATTAGTGGTAGCTGTGGCGAAAAAATACCAGCACCGCAACTTAGAATTTATGGATTTAATCCAAGAGGGTACTTTAGGTTTAGAGCGAGGGGTAGATAAATTTGATCCCGCTCTTGGTTATAAGTTTTCTACCTATGCTTACTGGTGGATTCGTCAAGGAATCACACGAGCGATCGCTCAGCAAGGACGTACAATTAGATTACCAATTCATATCTTTGAAAAACTGAATAAAATTAAGCGGGTACAGCGAGAATTATCTCAACAATTGGGTCGCGTTCCCACTACCGCTGAAATTGCCGAAGCGTTGTCTTTGACACCCACCCAGATTCGTGAGTGTTTGTATTTAGCCCGTCAACCCTTCTCCCTAGAAGCGCGAGTTGGTGAACAACAGGATACAGAATTGCAAGACATATTGCAAGATGACGGACTTTCTCCCGAAGACTACGCCGCTGAAGAATCCTTGCACCAAGACTTACAAAACTTGTTGTCAAAACTGTCTCCCCAGCAACGAGAAATATTAACCTTGCGTTTTGGTCTGACAGATGGACATGAACTTTCTTTAGCACAAATTGGCGATCGCATGGGTATTAGTCGAGAACGCGTGCGTCAGATAGAGCAAAAAGCCCTCAGTCTTCTGAGGCGTCAAAAGGAACAAGTACGTAGTTATCTAGCTAGCTGAGATTGTTTTGGAGTCAGAATTCACCAACTTAGAATGGGCTACGCCCCGCTGCGCTAACAGAATTCAGAATGGTTGAAAAATTAATGTTTGTATACCTGCTTGATTTTGTTCAAATTATCAAGCTTGGGTATCCAAGCCTTCTGACTCCTGAATTCTGAATTCTGACTCCTGAATTCTGAACATCAAAAAATTTGATATGAGCAGTTCACAAACAGTAGAACAATTGCAGGCGCAATGGGTGACGCCACAAAACTTTTCACCTTACGGACAGGTCATTTTTGCCAGTCAAGATGGCAAAGCTTATGATGTCGAAGATGCCAAGTTAAACTTACAAAACGGAATTCCGCGATTTTATATTATGCGGTTGGATAAAAGGGGGCGAAAGTTTCATAAAATTACTCGCCACGTGCAATGTACTCAATGTTTGGGTTCATTGTCAGGAAAAGATTGGTTAATTGCAGTTTGTCCACCGAATAATGATGTGAATGAACCAGCGTTAGAGAAAATTGCTGCTTTCCGCATTCCCGGAAATTGTTTTATCAAATTACATGAAGGAACTTGGCACGCTGGGCCATATTTTGAACATGAAGCTGTGGATTTTTATAATTTAGAACTAGCTGATACAAATTTGGTAGATCATTTCACTCATGATTTTCTCAAAAGTCATCAGTTGGAATTTGAAATGATATAGTAAGGGATTTCCAATTAAAAAAACATTCCATCCCTGGGGGATGCTCCGCGAACGTAGGGGCGCAAAGCTTTGCGCCCCTACTAAAATTATTCATGTAGAGACACCATGAATCGCCTCTGAAAAATCAGTTATCTCTGCCAATAAACTTTAACTAAACCGTATTTCTATATAAGATGTTATCGAAAACTTGGGTTTAAAACCCCGTCCTTTTAGGACGGCTTTCTGATATGATTGAACATAAGCGGAAAACCAGATGTGTAGTCGTGGCACGCGAACTGACCGTTGTAAAAAGGCTAGTGTCACCAATCCCAAGTGGGTTGCCCCAATACCTCACTGCCCTCTAAAAAGTATGGCATAGGTGGGAGAGGACAAAATTAAATAGGGTAGGGCATACCCGAATTTACGCTTGGGGAGTAGTCCTTTAGGGGCTTGCCGAAAGGTGTAGTCGGACTAAATATGAAACTGTAAGACCAAAATCAAGTTTGCTTGGTGGAGGCGAGATTCAGCCCAAGAATCCCCACGTTTTTAGGCTGGGGAGTGTCAAAAAGCAAGGTTGTCGCCATGAGCAACTCAACTCCATTAGATGACAATACAACTGTCCCCAAAAAGAAAGGTCGCTCACTCCCTCCAAAGCTGATTATTTGGTTGGGAATGTTTGTCTGGACGACCCTTTGGCGGATAATGATGTCAAAGCTTGCTCCTACCAATAAGTCGGGAGCATATATTCGTCCTAGTAGCCAATTTCGCAACTTTATCAGCACCGAAGAGGGAAACCCTTACCAACCAGCAGCGGGACGTTATAAACTTTATGTTGGGTTGGGTTGTCCTTGGGCGCACCGAACTTTAGTAGTGCGATCGCTTAAAAAACTCGAAGCAGTAATATCAGTATGTATCGTCTCTCCTTCTCCCATTGAAGGCGGTTGGATATTCAACGAAGAAGAACAAGGTTGTCGCACCCTAGTTGAATTTTATCAGCGGGTAGAACCTGGCTACAGCGGACGGGTTACAGTTCCAATCCTGTGGGATAATCAAACAAAAACCATCGTCAATAATGAGAGTTCAGAAATTATTGTCATCCTCAACTCTCAATTTAACGAGTTCGCCAATAACCCAACATTGGATCTTTATCCAGAAGAACTCAAAGAAAAAATTGACTGGTGGAATGAGAAAATTTACCACGCGGTAAATAACGGCGTGTATCGCTGCGGTTTCGCCCAAAGCCAAGAAGCGTATAGTCAAGCATGTAATGAAGTGTTCACAACTCTCGATGAGATTGACACTGCATTGCAAACTAATCGATATCTTTGCGGCGACAATCTCACACTTGCAGATGTGCGTTTATTTACCACGTTATTTCGCTTTGATAGTGTCTATTACAGCTTGTTTAAGTGTAATCGGCGACGCATTCAAGACTATCAAAACCTGGGAACTTACTTAAGAGATTTATATCAACTTCCAGGTGTTGCTGACACCTGCGACGTAGAAAGTGTGAAACGGGACTACTACGGTAACTTGTTTCCACTCAACCCTGGCGGAATTATTCCCGATGGCCCTGATATGTCCTATCTTAATCAACCACATAATCGCGATCGCATCAGCAAAGTGAATGCTTTATAAGTTACATTGAGAAAAATACCTCGATGGCTGCATAATAAAGTTGGTGCGATCGTGAACCAAATTAATCGAGTTGCAATTGTTGGTGGAACTCATGGTAATGAGTTTACAGGCGCTTATTTAATCCAAAAATTTGCCCAGTTTCCGGACTTGATTACTAGACCAAGTTTTGAGACAGTCACTCTGTTAGCAAATCCTCAGGCTTTTGCAGCAGCAAGGCGATATCTAGAAAAAGATTTAAATCGCTGTTTTCTGCGACAAGATTTACAAAATCCGGCTCTTAATAGTTACGAAGAATTGCAAGCTAAATCAATTCAAAATAGCCTAGCATTAAATGGGGATAAACAGGCAGATTTCATCTTAGACTTGCACAGCACTACAGCTAATATGGATCTGACAATTATTTTAGTAAATACTAATCCCTTTAACTTGAAGCTGGCTGCTTATCTGAGCGAGATTAACCCTTTAGTTAAGGTTTATTCATGCGATTTTAAATCAGTTGCAGAAAATCCATTTGTGAATTCTTTGTGTGAATTAGGTTTTGCGATCGAGATTGGCCCCATTGCCCAAGGTGTTTTAAAAGCAACCTTGTTCCAACAAACGGAGGAACTGATTCATGCCGTTCTAGACTATCTAGAACAATTTAACCAGGGTGAAATTCCAGCAACTAACAAAACATTAACTCTCTACCACCATTTATCCGTTGTAGACTACCCAAAAAAACAGGATGGTACAATCTTTGGCATGATTCACCCAGAGCTTCAAGACAAAGATTATCAAGCATTGAATCTAGGAGATCCAATGTTTATAACTTTTGATAATCAAACAATTGTTTATCAAGGTGAGTCTACCGTTTGGCCTGTTTTTATTAATGAGGCAGCTTACTACGAAAAAGGAATTGCAATGGCTTTGACTCAGAAGCAGCAATTAAAAATTTGACTAATTCAAGCAACTGCTTTTTGTGGCTTGTAATCAAGGTTAGCAATTACCAGATATGATGCCCTACAATGAGTTTTCACAGCTATGGAGAAATGCAGGCTTTACAGAGTATGTAAAGCACTTAGAGCAACAAGCTGATGAAATATTGCAGACTACATCAGTAGCTATTGGGCATCAATCAGAAACAGCCTTTTTAAAAGTTAGCCAATTGGATAAGGATACTGCATAGTTGTTTGCTGGGGAAGCACTCCTCTATCCATCATAAAAATTATCTACTCTCATTTCGCGCCAAATATCAGAAGGCTGCCAGCCTGAGTTACCAACAGATTGAACTAAAGGATTGTCACGCAGTGGAATATAATTAGGTTCTTTATACTCCGGAGCGATTACTGCTTTTTCTTCAACCACGAGTTCGGAAAAATCAACGGTTTCACCTTGAAGAATCTGGTCTTCGGCTTCTTCCATTTCCTTCATCTTCTTCAGGGTCAGCTTTTCAGATTTTTTGATGATTTTCATGTCTGCTAAAGGTTTGGAAAAGTGGTCATAAAAAAAGAGAATCTGAACGCTGATTCTTTGAGAAGCTGATGTAGCCTTTCAACAAGGTTCAGCCAGATCTATAGGATGCTGTGATAGAGTTGAGTACTGAAAAATTGGACAGAATAAATACAATACAGCAAATTTGTGGAAAATACGAGTACTCTGCTGAAGAATTTATAACAATAAGTATTACGATTTGCTATCGCCGCATCAAAGTATCATCATCTATATAGGACTCATATTTGATTTTTGGGAAGCTAGGTACACCTTTATTCCTTCTTCCCAGTCCCCAGTCCCCAGTCCCCAGTCCCTTACCTCTACGAGTGATTCTCCAAATCAAATCGGATTGCTATAGCCGTCTTTTAGCGAATTGGTCTTAGTTTCCTGTAGGTGCGGCCTTAATTGAGCTAAGTTAATGAACGATTCGCGGATTTGGGAATTTGGAGTCAGTGTGGCTTCAAACTGCACCACGCCAACTGCTTCAACCATTTGATGATTATATTCCTCTGCTTCCTCTGGCGATCGCAACGATTGTTTATTCCAAGATGGAAAAATGTTCACCTCCACGCCATCTTCAAGTATAATATGCGCTTTGATATAAAGTCCTTGAAAACCTGGAATTCCCGTAAATTTGGGATCGGGTTTCCAACTTCTGGATATGTAACGTCCAATGAGTTTGACCTTTTGACCATTCAGACGAACTAAATCAGCACGTGTTTTGACTATTTCCAATTCGTTTCCAGTAGTTTCTCCATTATTTAACTGGGGTACTTTGCTTTGGGCGGGATTAACCACTGTAAATACACTGCATATTATTGATATCGTTATACCCAAGCCAACAGCAATCCAGCGCAATCTCATCTTCTCATCCATTTTTGACACAAGTATACTGCATTGGGCATTGGTTATTAATTCTTATCCCTCACTCCCCATCTCCCCACCCCCCATACAGACTGCTGCATAAATCCATAACCCCAAACCTATTGATTGAGTGAAGGGATTCAATCCTCAAAAACCTACTTACATCAAAGGAAAAACTGTCATGAAAACCCAAATATTCTTGAGTCTCGCCTGTTCTATATCTGTGTTGGGTTCCATCATCCTCCCAGCTAGCGCCCAACCAGTAACCATTCAACCGCTTCAACCAACTCAAGCAGTTAGTCAAGAGATTAACATTCCTCAAGACACAGCAATTATTGTCTCATTTCCGGCGTCTGTTACCGTAGATGTCGGTCAAAAAAAGGACTATCCTCTGACACTTCCTTTAGCTAGCCCTATTCAAGATAGTCAAGGTAACGTTGTAGCGCCAGAAAATACTCCAGTAACTATTATCCTCAAACCCACTAATGGCGGCGCTAAAATTGTTGCACAGTCATTAGTTGTCAAGGGTCGAATTGTCTCAATTAAAGCCTCAAGTCAAATGATTCCCGGTACTACCATTACCCAGATGCGAGCTAATGACAAAGCTGTTGAAAATGGCTCTGTTTGGGGCAGGATTGGTGGAGGCATATCAGGTTATTTAAGCCAAGGTGATCCCGACCAGTTTGACCGGGGAGCAATGCTAGGAAGCACTATTGGATTGATTTCTGGCTTGCGTTCTGCTGAAAATATCCGGATTGTCCAGATTCCCCAAAGCAGTGTTTATGTTTTATCCCTAGAGGCACCTATTCAATTGCCTGCTCGTTAGTCCAATCCTTACCGAACAAAAACTAACTTTTAATTTATTACTCCCGAAAGTGGATGCAGTATTGTTAAATGAAAGCTATGTCTGGTTTCAGTTTTCAGATATCTTTCTTGTAAGGGTTGCCACTGCTGCCAGGACTGGTAACGATTTTCAGTTAACAAATTAGCAAGGGTGGGTAGCTGAGTTTGAATTTCTGACTTGAAGATATCTCCAAGCCAGTCACCTAAAACCACACTATCTTGCATGATACCCAAAATTTCTTGGATATTTTTTACTTCTGTAACGTAAGCCGCGTAAGACTCGCCATATAAGTCGGTAAATAACTCCATCTGGTAGCGTATACGTTTAGCTTCTTTTCGCAAACTATGCAGAATTTCACCTTCAGTTGTCAATTGTTGTTCTATCTTTTCTCGTTCCCAGTTTTTCCGGATTTTCACCTCTGATTCCACAAATTCGGTGCCAATTAGCCAACCTGGATGCAGTAAGAAATTACTCACTTCAGGTAAAAGTAAATCTGGTAGCACTTGCCCAATACTCACATTTGCCAAAGGTTGATAACTGGGTTTCTCCAACCATTTTTCTGATCCTTCTTTCAGAGACTTGTAAGGTTCATCCTTTAAAGTTTTCTGCACACTTGAGAGTACGTCTTCACGTTGTTTAGCCAAAGCTGCAAAAGCTGTTTGTAGAGATTCCTGCTCTTTGCGGGGTAAATTTGGTTTGTAATTGTTTTCCAAACTTTCTTTGAGTACGTCTAAATCTCTCAGACTACCAAGACGACGAGCTATTTTTCCGATATTTTTATCGCTGACTGGTTTGGGCAAATCTACCGCTACCCCAAACCTAGTTACAGCCGTGCGTAGACGACGCATTGCGACTCGCATTTGGTGCAGTGCTTCTGGATCTTCATCTTTCTTCACTGATTTTTCCCACTTCAAGGTTTTCTTAAAGTGTTTTTGAATCGCTTGGTAGGCGTAGTCACCTAGAGTCTTTACTGTGGGCTGTGTGGCTAATTTCATAATTGATCTTAATGGGATACCTAATCAGGTTATTCATAATAACATTAGTTAAAAATTTGCATCTACTTTTGAGATTTTTTTATGAAATGATGATTGTAAAATATTTTTATGGTCTTTAGATAGTTGTATTTTTTTATAAAAATATGCAATATCTATCCAAGGTCTAAGCAGCAGATTTATCCTTACGATTCGATTAAGTCCTTTGGCATAATTAATTAGACGAAACCAAAGGGGAAGTAATACCTGGTTGCAAATTTCAACTTTTATTTCCTAGCCACAGCTAAGACTTTTACTTTCTCCTTTCCCTCGTGAGTTTCGTTGAAGCAGGTATAATTAATTTTACTTAATCAGTTATAAACTGTAGTTTTTGGATATTTTTTACAGACATTAAATTACAGATTATAATAACATGATTAATATTTTCGCAACCATAAAGATAATTTAAAATGCCAAACTCAGATTTGCTTAATCAAGTTTTATTGACTTTTGTAGATAATTTTAAAGAACACAGAGAAGACTTATCTGCGGTGTTACTAACACACCAGAAGTATTTGTGGTTCGGGTCAGATGAAACTTCAACGATTGAACGTCTGTCTTTGGTTGATGCTGAGAAATTTACAGACCACCAACAATTTAGAGTAGCGGAATTTATCAGCTTACCTGCACCAGAAGACCAAGAAATTGATATAGAAGGACTTGCTTACAGCGATTATTATTTATGGTTTATCGGTTCTCACAGCTACAAACGCAAAAAACCCAAACCAGATAATACCGATGCAAAAAACCTCAAAAGACTCGCAAAAATTGAATCAGAACCCAACCGTTACCTCTTAGGAAGGATTCCTTTAATAGAGGGGAAATTATTCTCATCTTGCCCACACCCCCAAAAGCCAGATGTGCAGTTGAATGCTGCTAAATTAGAGGTGACAAACCAGGGTAATTTGCTGATGACAGCTTTGGCAGAAGACTCTCATTTAGGCATATTTATTAAAGCAGCAATTCCCGGAAAAGATAATGGCTTTGATATTGAAGGCATAGGTATTTATCAAAATCGAATTTTTCTAGGTTTGCGCGGTCCTGTATTGCGGGGTTGGGCTGTAGTCCTAGAAATAGAGTTAGAAGATTCTAGCCCTGGACTTCTGAAACTGAGGCAAGTTGGCGAAGTAAATGAAGTGTATAAAAAGCATTTTATTTGGTTAAATGGTTTGGGAATTCGGGATTTGTATGTAGATGGAAAAGACTTGTTAATTTTAGCCGGGCCAACAATGGATTTAGATGGGCCTGTGCAACTTTATCGCTGGATAAACGGTGTAAATTTGCCAGAAAATGTTTTTAGCAATCCAGATTTTGTACAAGATATTCCCTATGGAAACCGGGAAGATCACGCTGAAGGAATTACACTTTTTCACGATGTCACTGGCATACCTTCGCTATTAGTAGTTTATGACTCTCCAGCAAAAAGTAGGCTGGTGGGTAATGGTGGTGTAATAGCAGATGTGTTTGGGCTGGGGTAATATCAATTTTGGATTTTGGATTTTGGATTTTAGCTCACACCTTTGGTGGGCTGACAGCGCGATTTGGATTTTGGATTGTTAAAGATTTGTAGAGATTGCCTGTACAGGACAGCTGGGGATACACTGTTCGCAGACGATACAACGCGATCGCGTGAACGTTAACTTGTATGTCTCTGGGTTGAGTGTGAGGGCTTCCGTAGGGCAAACCCCAGTACACAAACCACAGTGGACACAGACATCTGGATTGATCGCAATTTCCCCTAAGGTATGAGAAACATTAACATGGCGCGATCGCATCCACTCGATCGCTGCATCTAATTGATCAATATCTCCCGATAGTTCCAATACCAGTTTGCCAATTTGATTTGGGGCAACTTGGGCACGGATAATATTGGCAGCGACATTGAACTCTTTAGCCAGTACATAAGTGACTGGCATTTGCACAGCGCGTTTTGGGAAGGTGAGGGTTACTCGTTTTTTCACAGGTTTAGCAGAGGCTTTGTTTCTGTTGTAGCGTACTCAGAGTTTTATGACTTAAAAGATGATTAATCAGTTCGATGAAATTGCATACTTTTATTTTTATGTCATCTACCATAAGATATATACCTATAATAGGTTCTGATGAATATTTAATAATTAAATCTAGCTTTCCAGATTGGGTTCAACAACTTGAAACCTGTTAGGTTTCGTTTTTTAATACAAGTAATTAGCAAAGCACAAAATCGTACCATTTTCCAAAATCTTTGCAATAGATAAATACACTGTAGGGAGGTACAGCTGTACCCCCCCTACATAATCAGGTATTTCCTAAAATGGTATTACAGTAGAAGAATCCAGAGGTTACCATGAAGTTAACCTTGGCGAAACGTTTCTTGGAAGCATTGTATTTGCTGCTAAGTAAGCAGGTAAAAAAGATTATATTGAAAATAAATCAATATTGATATTTATTAATGAGTATTAACCTTAAAGATAAAAGTTGTAGAAAATGCTTTAAAATTCAACTTTGATATTAATTATTTTGCTATTTAAATTTTTTGCTGGTTATTTGCTCTACCCCTTCCTGTCTGGAAAGCTTTTAAAATGAAAATTTTAGTTGTAGAGGATGATGAGTTCAATGCCTATGCACTCACTTCCGTTTTAACTAACCAAAACTACGCCGTTGAAGTTGCCACTGATGGTGATCTTGCTTGGGATTTTATCCAAACTTGCGATTTTGATTTAATCCTCCTGGATGTAATGTTGCCCAAGTTGGATGGCATTAGTCTTTGTCGGCAAATCCGGTCTCATGGTCTGCAAGTGCCAATATTATTATTGACAGGGCGCGATAGTAGTCATGAAAAAGCGATCGGATTAGATGCAGGCGCAGATGACTATGTAGTTAAACCCTTTGACGAAGAAGAGTTAGTTGCTCGTGTCAGGGCGCTGTTGCGTCGTGGAAGCGTAACCTTGCAACCTGTCCTAGAGCGTGGTGATTTGCGCCTAGATCCTAGTAGCTGTGAAGTCAATTATGCTGGAAATCTGCTGCCACTCACCCCAAAAGAGTATGCTCTATTGGAACTATTTTTGCGAAATAATCACCGGGTGTTTAGCTGCGGCATGATTTTAGAACATCTTTGGTCTTATGAAGATACTCCACAAGAAGAAGCTGTTCGCACCCATATCAAAGGGTTACGACACAAACTCAAAGCTGTAGGAGCGCCCACTGATTTCATTGAAACAGTTTATGGTATCGGTTATCGTTTGAAACCACTGGAACAGGGAGTAGCGAGCAGGGAGCAGGGAGCAGGGAGTAGGGGGGCACAGGAGAATACCAATCCCCAGTCCCCAATCCCCAGTCCCCAATCCCCAGTCCCCAATCCCCAGTCCCCAATTCCCACCCCCAAATCACAGCAGCAGCAAACATTAATGGCAGTTGGCGAAATTTGGCAACGATTTCAAGGGCGGGTGGACGAGCAGGTGGGGGTGCTGGAGCAAGCGATCGCAGCTTTAAACCAAAATACTCTAAATCCTGAATTTCAAAGCCTTGCTGTCAAAGAGGCGCATACCTTGGCAGGATCTTTAGGTACTTTTGGCTTGACTCTTGGCTCAAAATGGGCACGCAATATCGAGTTGCTGCTCAGTTCTACTCAAATTTTAAGTAAGTCTGAAATCACCAACCTCGAAACTTGGGTAAAGTTATTGCGTCGGGAAATTCAAGAAAAGAACGCAGCAGCAATATCTGCACTGCCAACCACACAAGTATTAGAAACGGTGACACCGCTACTGGAAAATTCCTCTGACACAGAAACTAAAATATTGGTTGTGGACGACGATCCGCAAATTCAGGCATTTTTGCAAACCTTACTTAGTCCTTGGGGACTCAAAGCGATCGCTCTTGAAGATCCGCGTCAGTTTTGGGAAACCTTGGAAGCGGTTGCGCCAGATCTACTAATTTTAGATGTGGAACTACCCTTTACAAATGGTATTCAACTTTGCCAAGTAGTACGTAACAATCCAGACTGGAGTGAGTTACCCATCCTCTTCCTCACAGTGCATAACGATGCCGAAATAGTAAATCAAGTGTTTAGCGTTGGTGCTGATGACTTTGTTAGCAAGCCCATTGTCGGGCCAGAACTAGTAACCCGAATTGTCAATCGTTTAGAACGGGTAAAATTGGGACGACGCGTGACACAGGTGAGCAAGGGAGTAGGCAAAGGAGGAGAAGCAGGGGAAGCAAGGGAACAAAATACTACCATTACTCCCTCATCCCCCTCATCTCCCTCATTCCCCAATCTCCAAGCTATCAACGAATTAGAATTGAGAGTAGCAGAGCGCACTGCTGAGTTAATTACCGTGAATCGACAGTTGCAGTCACAACTTGATGAACGTCAGCGGACACAGGAAGAATTACGCTTTTCCCAAGCGCGATTTGCAAGGATTTTAGATATTGCTGATGATGCAATTATTTCTATCAATGGCTTCCAACGCATCACCTTGTTTAATCAAGGAGCAGAGAAAATTTTCGGCTACTCTGCCGAGGAAGTGATTGGGCAAGGT
This sequence comes from Desmonostoc muscorum LEGE 12446, assembly GCF_015207005.2. Taxonomy (GTDB): domain Bacteria; phylum Cyanobacteriota; class Cyanobacteriia; order Cyanobacteriales; family Nostocaceae; genus Nostoc; species Nostoc muscorum. The sequence goes on along the minus strand of NZ_JADEXS020000001.1, from coordinate 4,973,258 downwards.
CTTGACTTACTTTTGCCGCACCGCTTTTCACAGGTGCATCGTCAACATGTGGTTGACTTTGGCAAATCTCCTAATCTTGCCCGCCGCATGGGAGAACGGCGGGAAATATATGGTCGCCGCAAAGATGGGACTGAATTTCCAGCAGAGGCTTCCATCTCCAAAATCGACATGAGTCAGGAAATATTTTATACAGTTATATTACGAGATATAACTGAACGTAAGCAAATCGAACGTATGAAAGATGAGTTTATCTCTGTTGTCAGTCATGAACTCCGCACACCTTTAACTTCAATTCACGGTTCTCTAGGAATGCTAGCCAGTGGTTTGCTACCCACAGACTCAGAACAGGGAAAACGCCTGCTACAAATTGCCACTGATAGCACTGAACGTTTAGTACGCCTAATCAATGACATCCTAGACATTGAGCGCATCGAGTCCGGTAAGGGGAAGATGGAACCAGAAATCTGCAACATCGTTGATTTAATCGCTCAAGCAGTAAATGTTATGCAACCTCTGGCTGATAAAGCAGGAGTGACGCTATGCATTTCGGATGTCTCCGGTCAAGTATGGGTAGATTGCGATCGCATTGTTCAAACTTTAACTAACCTATTGAGTAACGCCATTAAATTTTCATCTGCTGGATCTAAGGTTTGGTTGCAAGTACAACAACAGGGGGATGAAGTCTTGTTAACAGTCAAAGACAATGGACGCGGTATCCCAGCTGACAAACTTGAGAGTATCTTTGAGCGCTTTCAACAAGTTGACTCTTCTGATTCACGGAATCATGATGGCACTGGTTTGGGTTTGGCAATTTGTAAAAGCATTATGCAACAGCATGGTGGACGCATCTGGGCTGAAAGTGTGTTAGGGGAGGGTAGCACTTTTTACGTCACTCTGCCGTTGTTCAGGACTTACCAAAATACTGATTTACAGGAGTATTCTAAGATTCCCATCATTTACGGACATAAACCAATCACAAGTAATCAACCTAATGTAGATTTTGTAAATTGGGTAAACAAACCATTCTCACAGAAGCATCTGTTGGAGTCAGTCAGACAGGTGTTAGCTAAATCTTCAAAGCGAGTCCGTGTTCTAATTGTTGAAGACGATACCGATTTAGCTCAACTGCTCATGACTCTGTTTGAAAGGCATAAGATTGAAACCTTCCTAGCCAAAACTGGACGGGAAGCAATCCGCCTGAGTCAAGAAGTGAATCCTGACTTAATGATTCTCGACCTGATCTTGCCAGAGAGTGATGGATTTGCAGTAGTGGATTGGCTACAGCAGCACAACCATCTTTGTAATACTCCTGTACTAGTTTACTCAGCTAGGGATTTGGATGAGTCCGAACACAATCGACTTAAGTTAGGACATACAGAATTTTTGACCAAAGGGCGCGTGACTACTGAGGAATTTGAACAACGGGTGATGCAGTTACTTCAAGGAATTACTCACAACCAACAAGAGGATAGCGGTGATGACAACAAAGCGAATTCTAGTGGTTGATAACGAGCAATATATTCAAGAAGTTGCCAAGATTTGCTTGGAAACAGTCGCAGGCTGGAAAGTAGAGACAGCTGGTTCTGGTGAAGAAGGCATAATTAAAGCCGAGACTTACCAACCAGACGCGATTTTACTGGATGTGATGATGCCAGATATGGATGGCATTGCGACCTTTGAAAAGTTACAAGCAAATCCAGTAACCAAAGCAATTCCGGTAATTCTATTAACTGCCAAAATCCAGGCTTCTGATCGCCGTCGCTATGCCCAGATAGGAATGATTAGTGCGATCGCTAAACCCTTCAATCCCCTAGAATTAGCTCAACAAGTAGCAGTAGCCTTGGGCTGGAATTTGGAAAAGTAACTTACAGATAGCAATTTAGGTTGCAGGTTTGTAAAGCCAGCCAGCAACCTAAATTTTCGCTGGAGCCAATAAAACTCAAACCCCCTAGCTGTGATGTGAGCTACAGGGTTGTAGTTTTGATATATAAACCGCAGTGAAAGAACTCAGCAATGGATATTTAGAATTTCTGAACGCAGAGTAAAAACATGCAAAGATACTGTAGAGATGTGATTAGAATTGGTTCTTCGGATAAATTAACAATTATGAACCATTTGCGATCGACAAAATTCCCAATTTCTTAAAGAAGTTGGGGATCTGCGTATTTCAATTCTGACAATTAAAATCAGATTGCTAAATATAGGACTCCTATTTGATTTTTGAAATACACGTAGTGGCGTAGCAAGACTAAAAATAGTGTATTAGTAGGGTGTGAAAGCGTTGCGTAACGCACCTCCCCCGGTTTTTGGTGCGTTACGAACTTCGTTCTAACGCACCCTACTAGCGTGACAAGACTGCTAGTAAGCTCAAGAGAGTTATTTCGTAGGTTTGTTTTGATGGTACTGGGTGCTAGCCCAGTCCGTTCTAAAAATGATCTATATTTTTGATAAAAATATCATCAATCTTAACAATAATTTCTTACATATTCCCTAAAAACTGAAGACAATTGAAACAATCTTTTATCATTTTTTATTTTCGTGACTAAATACCTTTGTTGTAGGGATTGTAAACCATTATTAAAATCAACTGACGATAAGTTTAAACTTTGTCTTAATTCTTCCCTGGAAATAGATTGCTCAAATTTACTTAATTGTAATACTATTTCTTGTTCTGTCGGTGATAGATGGTTAAATATCTCTTGAAAATGAGACTGCATTTTATTGGGAAGATGTAAAATATTCTCAGCTAAAAAATCCGCTACTTTACCATCATAATTTTTGTTAATTAACGTGATAATAGTTTTAAAATACATCAAGTTACCTTCATATAAATTGATAAAGTTTAACCAGCTTTCTTCATCTTGTAATCCTGTATTTTTTAAAATATCTGTATTGTCTAATCCTGATAATTCTAAACATCTAATAGGATATAATTCCTCATCTAAACATTCCATTTCTGGACATTGTTCTTGACTAATTAATATGATATGACTTTGATGTTCAATTTCTGTAATCATGCTAAAAAAGGTTTGGTAATTTTTGTATTCATGTTGATATTGTCCAGAAAATTCACTATTAGTAAAGATATTCTGCACATCATCAAGAATAATTAAACATTTTTTATCTGTGAAAATATCAAATAATTGTTTTAATTTATCATCTATAGTATCTTTAGATTTTTGTTGACAAGTATTTAATAAATTATTGACAAGTAAATCTAATGATTTAGGAAATTTTAGATTTTTCCAAATAATTACT